>NZ_LMFX01000003.1:0-143799 GCF_001426985.1 Caulobacter sp. Root1472
CGGCTCTCGAACGCAAAGTGCGTGGCGCTGGCCGCCAGCTTGCCCCGCGCGAACACCGCCGGGTTCTCCCAGTCCGGACGCGACGCATCCACCTGCACCGGCTGGACGCGGGGCGTTTCCTCCGCCCGGGCGGCGAAGCCGATCGCCAGCCCCGCCATGCTCGCCAGCACCATGCTTCGCTTCATTCCAGTCTCTCCCTGACCCGCGACGTTGCTGGGTTCGATCTGTTTTTCTCACGCCAGCGCCAGCAGGGGCGGGCGCATATGCCGCTGGGACAGGGGTTCGGTCCAGTGGTCTTCTCGAACCCCGTCGTCGGCGCGCTCAACGCCTGGCTGAAGCGCTCTTCACCATCGGTTGTAGCGTTTCATTTTGGCCTGACCAGTGTGGGGATATGAAAAAAAAATTCTAGATATCGAACAAAAAATAATATATAAACCAAATCAGCTAAATGAAATAGATAAGCGATATCAACGTCATTATAGCTGACTGCAGGGTGCGACACGGGGGTGGGCGTTCCGAAAATATTGTCCTGACCAGTCAATAATTTCGGTGTCAATCGATGTCGCGAAAAGGTCGGGCCAATAAGCCGCCAAAGGCGATGGCCACAACGAGGAGGGAAACGAGTTGCAAGTGAAAATCAGCCCGAGGCGCGTCCTGAAGGTCGCGCTCCTGTCGGCCACCATCATCGGCGGATTGCCCGCCATCGCCGCGGCGCAGGAAGCCGCCGCGCCCCAGGCTGCGTCCCAAGGCGATACGCTCGACGCGGTCGTCGTGACCGGCTTCAAGCAGAGCTACGCCAACGCCGTTCGCGCCAAGAAGAACGCCATCGAAATCACCGACGGCATCTCGTCGGATGGCCTGGGCCGCTTCCCGGACCTGAACGTCGGTGAAGCCCTGCAGCGCATCCCGGGCGTCCAGATCAACCGCGAGGCCGAGGGCCGCGACGCCACCATCAACCTGCGCGGCATGCCGGGCGAATACGCCCGCACCACGCTGAACGGCCAGTCGTTCGCCTATCCGCCGCTGCTGCGCGACAACCAGGGCACGCCGCTGGGCGCGTTCAACTCCGACATCTTCTCGGCCTTCGTGATTCAGAAGTCGCCGATGGCCAACACGGTGTCCGGCGGCCTTTCGGGCAATGTCGACATGCAGATCGCGCCGGCCCTGTCGCGCAAGGACGGCGGCGTCGCCAAGCTGTCCTACGAACACAACACCCTGGGCGACCTGAACGCCCCGGCCGCGACCCTGGGCTACAACAAGCACCTGACGGACGACCTCGCGGTGTTCGGGACGATCGCCTACAAGAAGGAAAACTTCCGCCGCGATACGGTTCGTCTCAATAGCTACGACTATCTGACCTCGGCGATGACGGGCCTCTCGCCCACCCAGTTCAACGCCACCTATGGCCAGTACTTCTCCCCGACCGCCTGCCCCACCAGCGCGACCTCGTACTGCCGCTCGCTGGGCCAGGCCCTGGGTCTGTCGCAAGCGGCGGCCACGCCCTTCGTCACCAGCAACACCGGCTCCAAGGCCACGAACGGCGTCTGGGCCAACAGCCAGATCCGTCAGTACACCCGCATGAACGTCGGCAAGGTCTGGTCGGGTTCGGGCGGCATCGAGTGGAAGCCGAACGACAACACCAAGATCGGCCTGATCGGTTTCAAGACCGATCGCAACCTGCCCGACACCACCCAGTACTTCCTGATCAACACCGTCCTGCCGTCCTCCACGGCTGGCGCGGGCACCGTGATCACCCCGACCGGCACGCCGATCCAGACCAACGACGGCCGCTATCTGTACGAGAGCTACTCGTTCGCCAACATGAACGCGCTGTCGTCGACGCGCCTGTACTCACAGCGCCAGAAGTCGGACGGCCTCATCGGCAATATCGACTGGAGCAACGACGACTGGCGCCTCGCCGGCGTTCTGACCGCGTCGTCCGGCTACAACGCCTCGGTCGAGACCGAGGTCGACGTGGCCAACTACACCCGCGCGGGCGGCAACGGCATCACGGGCTCGCTGACCACGGGCCTCGATGACATCGGCGCCTTCAAGTACGCGACCGCACCGACGCCGCAGAACTCGCTCACGACCGGCCAGACCTGGACCTGGGGCGGACCCAGCGACCCGACCGCCTTCTACAACAATGGCACGAAGGCCAACTCGACCAACCAGCTCCAGATCCAGGGCACCGAGAGCTTCGCCAAAAGCGACGTGAAGACGGCCGCCTTCGACGTTGAGCGCTTCGTCAAGTTCGGGCCGATCAAGAGCCTCCAGGCCGGCGTGCGTCTCGAGCGCGAAAAGTTCGTGTCGACCGGCTACCGAGTCTATGCCTACGGCGCCCAGACGCAGAACATCACGTCCAGCATGATGGTCACGGCGCCGTTCGTCGACGACTTCATGGGCGGCTCGGCGGGCGACTACAATCGCAACTGGCAAGTCCTGAACGTCCACGACTTCCTGAACGCCGTCCGTCCGGTCACGCCCTATCAGAGCGGCGGCCTGTCGAGCCAGGGCTTCAACATCCAGTACGCCGACAGCAGCTATTACGACAAGAACTTCACCAACGAGAACGACGTCAATCAGTTCTACGTCCAGGCCAAGTACGACACCGAGATCTTCGGTCACGGCGTGCGCGGCAACTTCGGTGGCCGTTATGAAGACACCGACAACACCATCACGACGCTGGACCGGGTCACTCCGCCGACCGACTCGATCGGCTCGTCCACGGCGTTCAAGACCGACGAATACAAGAACAAGTATCACTACTTCCTGCCGTCGGCGATCTTCGTGGCCGACGTCACCGACGACCTGATCCTGCGCGGCGCCTATTACAAGACCTATGTGCGTCCGCACCCGCGCCAGTACTCGCCGTCGACCAAGGTCAGCCCGGCCCAGATCCTCAACAGCAGCCTGACCTCAGGGTCGGTCAACGTCTATGACGTCTCGGTGGCGATCGGCAACAACAAGCTTCGGCCCTATCTGGCCGAGTCCTTCGACCTGTCTCTGGAGTGGTACAACCGCCCCAACGGCCTGATCTCGCTGGCCTATTTCCACAAGAACATCACCAACCGCATCGCCACGACCACCGACCCGTCTATCCTCTGTCCGGCGGACGGCTCGACCTGGGGCTTCGGCGCCCTGTCGTGGGACGGCACCTATTGCAACGCCACCAGCCTCTCCAGCGCCAACAAGCAGGTGCACGTCAACGCCACTGGCGCCTACAACCTCGACAAGCCAACCACCGTCGAGGGCGTCGAGTTCAACATCCAGCAGAACCTCGACTTCCTGCCGGGCTTCCTGGCGAACTTCGGCGGCAGCTTCAACTACGCCTACACCACCTCCAAGAGCCCGGCGATCGCGCCGTTCCCGGGCATCTCCAAGCACAACGTCAACATGATCGGCTATTACGAGACGCCGAAGTACGGCGTGCGCGTGGTCTACAACTATCGCTCGGACTACCCGCTGAACGCCAACGGCACCTATACCGGCGCCGCCCGCTCGGTGAGGGCGCGCGGCCAGCTGGACCTGTCGGCCTCCTACAATGTGACCGACAACTTCACGCTGTCGCTGGACGCCTACAACCTGACCGACTCCAAGCGGTTCGAGTACGAGAACGACACCAAGGTCTCGCGCTGGGTCGACTATGACGGCCGCACCTACACCCTGACGGCGCGAGCCACCTTCTAATCTTCACTCTCCCCGTGTGAAGGCACTTGATAGCCGGTCCATTCGTGGACCGGCTATATTTTCGATTTCAGGAAGGCCGCCGACCGGACACGTGTTCGGCGGCCTTTCGTTCCGTAGCCGGAGGATCTGATGCCCGGACTTCGCGCGAGCCTGTCGCCCCTGTTCGTCCTTGCCCTCCTGACAGCGTCCTCGACGGCCTGGGCGCAGGCCGACCGGCCGCTCTACAAGCTCCCCGTGCTGACTGTCGGCCTCGGAAACGACAACCAAGGCGACACCATCCCCGGTCCGACGCGACCGAACGGCTCCATCCATCCATCGCCCGAAACCCCGAACCCCAGCAACGCCGGCTACAACGCGGCTGAACCGATCAGCGGCTTCGCGCAGCTGCATTCGCAAGGGTCGGGCGGCGTCACCACCTATGGCACGTTCCTGTTGTCGCCTCAGGTCGGGCCGGCCCAGTTCGACGAGGCCGCCCATCTGTCGCCCAAGGCCGACGAGGTCCTGGCCGCCGACGCCTATTCCGTCCGCCTCTCGCGCTACGACACCCGCGTCGAGGTCACGCCGGCCCACTATGCGGCGATCTACCGCCTGACCTACCCGAGCACGGACCAGGCCCAGGTGGTCTTCGACGTGACGCGCAAGGTGGGCGGACTGGTCGCCTCGGACCAGGCCGACGTGAAGCTGTTTCCCGCCGAGGGGAAGATCGTCGGCCACGTCAAGGCCAAGGGCTATTGGAACCCGGCCCTGATCGACATCTGGTTCGTCGCCAAGTTCGACCAGAAGCCCACCGCCTGGGGGGTGTTCGACAAGCAGGATCGCAAGGCCGGCGCCACGGAAGGCAAGACAGGCCCGGACGAGCGCCTGGGGGCCTGGCAGACCTTCAAGACCGCTCCCGACAAGCCGCTGCTGGTCAAGGTCGCGGTGTCGTTCACCAGCGCCGAGACCGCCGAGGCCCTGCTGGACCGCGAAATCCCGGACTGGAACTTCGACCGCCTACGCCAGGAGACCCAGGCCGCGTGGAACGATCGTCTGGGCGAGATCGAGGTCTCGGGGCTTTCCGAGGCCCAGGCCCGGCGGTTCTACACGGCGTTCTACCACGCCTCGACCCACCCGCGGGACCGGTCACTGGACCAACCCGCCAAGGAGTTGAGCCGCCCGAATTGGGACGATCACTACACCCTGTGGGACACCTACCGGACCCTGTTCCCGCTGATGTCGGTGCTGCGGCCCAGCGAGTATGCAGCGAACCTCAATTCGCTGATCCACACCTTCGACAAGTTCGGCGCCGCCGACACCGCCATCATCGGGGGGCAGAACTACCATGTCGGGCAGGGCGGGGACGAGGTCGACAACGTGCTGGGCGAGGCGGCGCTGCGCGGCGCCCAGGGCGTCAACTGGAACGACGCCTGGCGCGTGACCCATTTCAACGCCTTCGAGCGTCGTCGCCCGCGCTATCTGGAGAGCGGCTATTTCGGCGTCGGGGATCTCAGCCCCGAACCGAACAACCAGCGCGCCAAGTCGGGTTCGTCGACCCTGGGTTTCGCGCTGAACGACTATTTCGCAGCCCAGGTCGCGGCCAAGGCCGGCCATGCCGACGAGGCTGGGGCGCTGACCAAGCGCTCGCAGAATTGGCGCAAGATCTGGAATCCGGAGACGGAGAGCGACGGCTTCAGGGGCTTCCTGATGCCGCGCTATCCCGACGGCAAGTTCCAGGACATCGACCCGAAGCTCGGCTGGGACGGCAAGGTTCACGACAATGTCGGCTACTACGAAGGCACGGCCTGGATCTATTCCTACGGCGTGCTGCACGATCTTGACGGCCTGGTCGAGGCGATGGGCGGGCGGGTGCGCTTCAACGAGCGTCTCAACTACGCGCTGGACGCCGGCCTGATCGACATCACCAACGAGCCCTCGTTCGCCACGCCCTGGTTGTTCCATAACCTGGGTCGCGCCGACCTGTCGTCCTACTGGGCGGGGCAGGTGTTCAAGCACTTCACCGACACCGCCTATCCGGGCGACGAGGACGCCGGGGCGATGAGCTCCAACTACGTGTTCAACCGCCTGGGCCTGTTCCCAAAGCTGGGAAGCGACCTGTTCTATCTGCACGGGCCGCGCCACCCTCGCAGCCTGATCCACCTGGAAGGCGGCAAGACTCTTGAAATCGTCGCCGAAAACGCCGGCGCGGACCGTCCATACATCGCCGTCGCCCGCCTGAACGGAAAGCCGCTGCCGGGCCCCTTCGTCTCCCAGGCCCAACTGCTGGCCGGCGGCGTCCTCAGCTTCACGATGAGCGGTCAGCCTGGCCAATGGGCCTATGATGGCGCGGTGCTGGCGACGACAACCGATGTTCCCGCCCTGAGCGACGGCAAGACCTCGACGGTCTGGACCGCCTCGACCGGCCAGGCGGCGGTGTTCACCCGCCCGGCCGCAAGCTGCCTGAAGGCCTATACGGTCAGCGTGGGTCCGAATGAGGTCGATCCGACCGCCTGGCGGTTCAGCGGCTTCGACGGCAAGCGGTGGGTGAAGCTGGACGAGCGTCGCGGTGAGCGTTTCGATCATCGCCACGCCACCAGGACCTTCGCCCTGAAGGCCAAGGCCTTTGCGCGCTATCGGCTGGCGTTGACCGCCGGTAAGGACGTTCAGGTCGCCGAGGTCGAGCTGATCGCGGGAACTGGCTGCCACTGAGATCTGGAACCGCGCGATGACCCCGTTGCTTCGAGCCGCCCTAGCCGCCTTCGTTCTCCTGTCGGCGGGCTCCGCCCGGGCCGCCGCGCCGGGCGAGCGGCTCGAGAAGGTGGTGATCCTCAGCCGGCACGGGGTGCGGGCGGCGATGTCGAGTCCCGAGCGGCTGGAGGAGGCCTCGGCTCGGCCGTGGCCTCGGTTCTCGGTCCCGCCTGGCCACCTGACGGCCAGGGGCGAAGCCCTGGCGTCGCTGATGGGCGGCTATTTCCACGACCATTATGTCGCCGAAGGTCTGTTGGAACGGCGGGGCGACTGCGGCGCGGCCTCCTACTGGGCCAACGTCACCCAAAGGACGATCGCCACGGCCCAGGCGGTTGGGCGAACCCTGTCCCCGGGCTGCGCCGTCGCAGTCGGCACGGTGGGCGAGGGCCGCGTCGATCCGATGTTCGAACCGGTGAAGGCCGGCGTCGTCGTCGCCGACCCGGCTCTGGCGCGGGCCGCCGTCGCTGGCCGCGCCGGCGGCGACCTTGCCGCCTGGAGCGCCAGCCATCGTGACGCGATCGAGCGGCTCGACGCGCTCCTGATGCAGTGCCCGGCCGGTCCGTGCCCGCCGTCGCCTGGAAAACGGCGGATCTTCGACGCCAAGCCGGGCTTCGCCGAGGGTGAGGAGCTTGTGTCGCTGTCGGGGCCGGAGGCCTTCGCGTCGGGCGTCACCGAGAGCCTGCTGATGGCGTGGGCCGACGGTCAGGATTTTGCGGGACAGGGTTGGCGGGGTTTTGACGAGGACGCCCTGACCCGTGTTTTCGCCCTGCACCAGGCGGAGTTCGACCTGCGGCTTCGCACGCCCTACGTCGCCAAGACCCTCGGCGGTCCGCTGGCGCGACGGATCCTGGCCACGCTGGAGCCGGAGGGCTCCGATGGCATGATCGGTCCGGCGGGCGCCCGGATCGTCTTCGTGGCCGGCCATGACGGCACCCTGGCGGTGCTGGGCGGACTGCTGCGCCTAGAATGGGCCTTGCCGGGCTACCAGCCCAACCAGATCGGTCCCGGCGGCGCGCTGGTGTTCGAGCGCTGGCGTCGGGCCGACGGCGTGCGCGTGATCCGCGCCCGCTTCACCGGCCAGAGCCTTCGTCAACTGCGCGAAGCGGCGCCCTTGACCCAGGCGACGCCGCCGCTGTCGGCGCCTGTGTTCATCCCGGGCTGCAGCACGGCCACGCCGGCGTTCGATTGTCCGCTGGACCGGTTCGAGGCCGTCGTATCGCAAGCCTTGGCGTCGTGATCGCGCCTCGTCCAAACTAGAAGAATTGTCACGCGTAGGGAGGCCCGGGCCAATGAACAGATCGACGTCTATCTGGCGGGGCGCCCTGGCGCTGGTTCTTTGTCTCGCCGCCGCTCAGGCCGTGCAGGCGCAGGGCCGTCGCGAAACCGGGGCCCTCTTCACCGACAGCCTGGCGCGGGGCGGCTTCGTGCTGGTCGAGGCGGGGCGTGCGCCGACCATCATTGTCGATCCCGCCGACGCCGCGGTCGTCCGTCACGCCGCTGACGACCTGGCGGACGACATCAAGACCGTCACCGGTCAACAGGCGACGGTGGCGGCCGCGCCTGCCGGCAAGACGGCGATCCTGGTCGGCACGCTGGGTCACAGCCAGCTGATCGACCGGATCGTCGCCACGAGGAAGGTCGACGTCTCCCGCCTGTCCGGCGCCTGGGAGAGCTTCGTCATCGCCTCGGTCGACCGACCGCTGCCCGGCGTCGACAAGGCCCTGGTGGTGATCGGCAGCGACCGGCGAGGAACCGCCTTCGGTGTCTATGAGGTGGCGCAGGGAATGGGGGTGTCGCCTTGGGCCTGGTGGGCTGACGTGACGCCCAAGCATCGAGACACGCTGTTCGTCGCCCCGGGCGTCCACCGTTTCGGTCCGCCCTCGGTCCGCTACCGCGGCGTCTTCGTCAATGACGAGGACTGGGGTCTCTATCCCTGGGCGGTCAAGACCTTCGATCCCGAGCGAGGCGACATCGGACCCAAGACCTACCGCCGGATCTTCACCCTGCTGCTGCGCCTGAAGGCCAACACCTTGTGGCCGGCCATGCACCACACGACCGCGCCGTTCAATTCCGACCCGGCCAACGCCAAACTGGCCGAGGAATACAGCATCGTCATGGGCTCGTCCCACGCCGAAGCCATGCTGCGCAACAATGTCGGCGAGTGGAAGGCTGCGCCCGAGACGTTCAACTACGCGACCAATCCCGAAGGCGTGAAGGCCTATTGGGAAGAGCGCGCCAAGCTGAACGGGCAATACGAGAGCCTGTGGACCCTCGGCATGCGGGGCATCCACGACACCGGCATGGTCGGTCCCAAGACGATTCAGGACAAGGTCGCCCTGCTCGACAAGATCATCGCCGACCAGCGCGAGCTCCTGGCCAGGAACGTCTCGCCGGACGTCACCAAGGTCCCGCAGATCTTCGTGCCCTACAAGGAAGTGCTCGAGATCTACCGGGCGGGAGTGAAGGTCCCGGACGACGTCACCATTGTCTGGCCCGACGACAATTTCGGCTATATCCGCCAGTTCCCCAGCGCCGAGGAGGCGGGGCGCAAGGGCGGGGCAGGGGTCTACTATCATCTGTCCTACCTTGGATATCCGCTGGCCTACCTATGGCTCGGCACGACGCCGCCGGCCCTGGTGCAGGAGGAGATGATCCACGCCTGGGACAAGGGCGCGCGCAATGTCTGGATCGCCAATGTCGGCGACATCAAGCCGGCCGAGATCGGCGCCAGCCACTTCCTGGAGATGGCCTGGGACATCGACCGCTGGCGCGGCAAGACCCAGCACCAGTTCCTTGAGGACTGGAGCGGGCGCGCCTTTGGACCCGCCTTGGCCGGCAAGACCGCCGACCTGATGGACGCCTATTATCGCCTCAACTTCGAGCGGCGACCCGAGCACCTGGAGTGGCAGCCCCAAGCCGAGAACCGGCACCTGTCCAGCTATACGCCCGACGAGGTCAACGACCGGCTTCGGGCCTTCCGCAAGCTGGTGGCCGAAACCAAGGCGACCGCCGCCTCCGTGCCGCCGGAACAGGCCGACGCCTGGTTCGAGCTGGTCGAGTTCCCGATCCGCATCTCGGCCGCCGCCAACATGCGGTTCTTTGCGGCCGAGCGGTACAACGAACTGGTCGACAGCGACCAGACGATGGCGCGCTCGGCCGGCGGGGCGGCCGTGGAGGCCCAAGCCGAGATCACCGCCCTGACCGATCGCTTCAACAACCAGGTCGCCGGCGGCAAGTGGCGGTGGCTGATGCCGGAGGAGCCTGCCGACAGCCAATGGCGGATCTATCGCGCCCGTCCGATCCCGATGCCGGGGGCTGGTCTCACCGCTGATCCGGCAAGGTTCCTGGCCGTGGTCGACGGCAACGCGCCCGCCGCCTCGCCGGTGTTCGAGGCCGAGGCTTTCGCCGCCAATACCGGCTGGCGCCTGGTCGAAGGCGTCGGTCGTGGTCGCGGCGTGATGATGGCCGACGAGCCGGGCGCCGCCCTGACCCTGGCCGTCGATGTCGCCGGTTCCGACGGTCGCCGCGCGCAACTGGGCGTGCTGCCGATCTTCCCCGACGGCCAGGCCCAGGACATCGAGCTCGATGTCAGCATCGACGGCGGCGCCGTCGAGCACGTGCGTCTGCCGCGCAAGGTCGGCTCCCCGGCCTGGGCCGAGGGCGTGCTGGACAACCTGCTGAAGATCACGGTCGGCCCGTCGCTGTCGCCGGGGCGCCATAAGATCACGGTGACGTCGGGCGCCGGCCGCGTCGGCCTCGACCGCGTGAGGCTGGTCCTACCCGAGCAGGTGGCGGTGCACGAGAACCATTAAGTGGCTCGGTGCGTCCTTCGAGGCCCGCTGCGCGGGCACCTCAGGATGAGGAATTCAGAAGCGACCCACAGTCCTCATCCTGAGGTGTGAGCCGCAGGCGAGCCTCGAAGGACGTACGGCGGTTCAAAACCGCAGCGGCCGGTCGAACCTCGAAGCGAAAGCGTTACCGCCCGTCAGGCGGCGAAACGAAGGTCGTCGCCCAACCCGCCGGCGCCGGGCCCATGGTCAGGTCCAGCACGCCGCCCTGGGCCAGCTCGGCGTGGGTGATCCAGGCGCGGTCCAGCGGCTTGCCGTTCAGCTTGGCGGCCGTGACGTAGCAGTTGGTCTCCGAGGCCGCCAAGGCCTGGATCGTGAAGGTCTTGCCGCCCTCTAGCGCCAGCGTGCTGCGCGTGAACACCGGCGAGGCGATGTAATAGTAGGGCTGGCCGGCGTTGGGATAGAGGCCGATGGCGTTCCAGACGTACCAACTGGACATCGCGCCGGCGTCGTCGTTGCCCGGCAGGCCGGTACGGGCGAGACGATAGTGCTTGGCCATCAGCTGGCGCGCGATCTCGGCCGTCCGGTCGGGGCGGCCGGCATGGATATAGAGGTACGGCGCCAGGATGTCGGGCTCATTGCCCTGCGAGTAGTGGCCGTCGAACAAGCGGTCCAGCCAGGTCACGAAGCCCCCGCGCCCGCCGGTCTTGGCCATCAGTCCGGCGACATCCTGGGGCACGTAGGTCGAGTACTGCAGCGAGTTGCCCTCGTAGAACGGGGCGTCCCACCACGGGCCCGAACGGTCGGGATACTCGTAGGTGCAGCTGTAGTTCTCGACCCACTCGCCGTTGGGGTAGCGGGGGCGGATGCAGCCCAGCGCGTCGTCCCAGAGATGCTTCCAGTTCGCCGATCGCGCCAGGTAGCGCCTGGCGTCGTCGGATTTCCCCAACGCCTTGGCCACCACGCCGATCGCATAGTCGTCATAGGCGTATTCCAGCGTACGTGAAGCCGAGCGGGTCTCCGTGAACGGTACATAGCCCAGCTTCAGATAGTCCTTCAGGACGCGGCCCTGCAGGAAGGGCTGGTCGCTGTCGACCTCGCCGTTCTTGCGGATCGCCTCATAGGCCAGCGCCTGGTCGAAGCCGCCCAGCCGCTTGACCACCGCGTCGGCCACCAGGATGTCGCCGTTGGAGCCGCCCTGGGTCATGCCGTTGGCGCCGGCGATGCGCGAATCCGGCATCCAGCCGGTGTGCTTGTAGGTGTCGACCAGCGAGCGGAGCATGTCGCGCTGCCGCTGCGGCTGGATCACGGTCAGCAGCGGGTGCAGCGTCCGGAACGTGTCCCAGAGGGTGTAGAAGTCCTCGTAGTGAGGCTCGTCCGATTTCCACCAGACGTTCTCGCCGGACAGGTCGTGCGGCATGGTGTGGGCGCGGTACAGGGCGGAATAGAAGATCCGCTGCTGCTCGTCCGAGCCGCCCTCGACCCGGATCTTGGCCAGGGCGCCGTTCCATTGCGCCCGCGCGGCCTGGCGATAGCCGTCGAAGTCCCAGCCGGGCATCTCTTCGGCCAGGTTGGCGCGGGCCTTGTCGGCGCTGATGAACGACACGGCCAGCTTCATTCGCACCTGGCGGTCGGTGGTGGTGTCGAAGGTGAGGTAGGCGCCCAGGCGGTTGGAGAATTCGCGCTCGGTGTCATACTCGATCATCAGGCCCTCGCGGTTGGCCGGGCTCTTGACCTGCGCGCCGCCTTCCGTACGGCCGGGGCCGGGCGTGGTCTCGAACCAGCCCTGGCCCGCCTTCCAGGCCCCGAAGGCCTTGGCTGGCCGATCGACGACGGCGTGGAAGTAGAGCGTGTAGGGCGCGGGATTCCAGCCGCCCTCGACCGTGACCTCGCCAGTCAGGGTGTGATCGTCGACCAGCTCGACCTTGGCCAGCCTCACCCGCTGGCCGCGCCCGCGCATGGCCACCACCGAGCCGACGTCGAAGATCAGCTGGCTCTCGGCGACGGCGGGATAGGTCAGGCGCTGGAAGCCGACGCGGCGCGTGGCCGTCAGCTCGACCTTGATCCGCTCGGCGTCGCTGTTGCCCAGGCCGACGCTGTAATAGCCTGGCGAAGCCTGTTCATCGCTCTTGCCGAAGTGCAGGTGGTTGACCCGCAGAGGGCCGACCGCCGGCGTGACCCGGAAGTTGCCGTACTTGCCCGAGCCGCCGGTGCCGCTGACGTGGGTGTAGCTGAAGCCCATGATCGGGCTTTTGGAGTCGTAGCCATTGGTGTCGGCGTTGGTGGTGTCGGGGCTCAGCGACACGAAGCCGAACGGCACGCCCGCGCCGGGCACGGTGTTGCCGCCGGCGACCCCGCCGCCGTCGACGCCGACGAACGGATCGGCCTTTTGCGCCAGGTCGGGGGCGGTCTGATTTGGCGCAGGGGTCTGGGCCAGCGCCGCGAGCGGCAGCGCCGCCAGGGCGACGCCGAGGAAAAGGCCGCTCAGGGCGCGCATCGCGATCAGGCCTTGTGGGTGCGGGCGTAGTGATCGAACGCCACGGCCGCGACAATGATCAGGCCGATCACCACCTGCTGAAAGTAGGAGCTGACGTGCATGATCACCAGGCCGTTCGACAGCACGCCGATCAGCAGCGCGCCAAGGAGGGTGCCGCCCACGCCGCCGGACCCGCCGGTCAGGCTGGCCCCGCCGATCACCACCGAGGCGATGACCCGCAGTTCATAGCCCGTCCCGGCCACGGCCTCGGCCGAGCCCAGGCGGGCCGACAGCAGGAAGCCCGACAGGCCGGCCAAGGCGCCGATCACGGCGTAGACGCTGGTGACGATGAAGTCGACATTGACGCCCGACAGCCGGGCGGCCTCGGCGTTGCCGCCGACCGCATAGACCTGGCGGCCGTAGCGCGTGTAGCGCAGCACGACGTGGCCCAGGGCGGCGACCAGCACGAAGACGGCGATCGGGACCGGCACGAACAGGATGTCGCCGGTGCCCCACCAGCGGTAGGCGGCGTCGAAGCCGGAGATCGGGCCGCCGTCATTGAGGATCAGCGTCGCGCCGCGCCATACGGTCATGCCGCCCAGGGTGACGATGAAGGCCGGCACGTGCAGCCAGGTCACCGCCTTGCCATGGACGTAGCCGCCGGCCAGGCCGACCAGGGTGGAAATGCCCAGGGCGATCAGCCAGCTGACGGGGGAGGGGCCGACGAGCGTCGTCACCACATAGGCCGCGGCGAGCGAGGCGAAGGCCAGCAGCGAGCCCACCGCCACGTCGATGCCGCCGATCAGGATCACATAGGTCATGCCGACGGCGATGATCCCGTAGATCGACACCTCGCTGAGGATGTTCAGTGCGTTGCGGATCGTCAGGAAGCGCTCGTTGACCGCGCCGAACACCGCGACCAGCAGCAGCAGGAACAGGATCGTCCGGTGCTTGCGCGCGAAGGCCAGCGGATCGAACCGGCGGGGTGCGGACGTCGCCTGGTCGGCCGTCGGATCGGGGGAAAGCGTCGGGGTGGAGGTCATTGGGGACGGTGTTCCATTCCTGGCGGCGGAGCCCGGCCGACGCCGGTCGCCATGTAGGCCATCAGGCCCTCTTCGGTGGCGGTCTCGCCGTCGAGGTCGGCGACGACCACGCCCTCGCGGAACACGACGATGCGGTCGCTGACGGCCATGACCTCGGCCAGTTCCGAGGAGATGACGAGGATCGCGACGCCCTGGGCGGCCAGGTCGGACAGCACCTGGTGAACCTCGGCCTTGGCGCCGATGTCGATGCCGCGCGTGGGCTCATCGACGATCAGCACGCGCGGAGCCAGGGCCATCGAGCGGCCCAGAAGCACCTTCTGCTGGTTGCCGCCAGACAGCTTGCCGATCGGGGTCTCTTGGCTGGCCATCTTGACCCGCAGCTTTTGGCGATAGGTCTCGACCAGGTCGCGCTCGGCGCGCTCGTCGATCCACTGGCCCAGCCGGCTCAACGGCTTGAGGCTGGGCAGGCTCAGATTGCGGCGAATGGAATGGTCGAGGAAGCAGCCCTGCTGCTTGCGATCCTCGGGCACCATCATGACGCCGGCCCGGATCGCATCGCGGGGCGATTTCAACTTCAGCGGCTTGTCGTCCAGCCGGATCGATCCGGTGGCGATCGCGTCGGCGCCGAAGATGAGTCGGGCCAGGTCCGTGCGGCCGGCCCCGACCAGGCCCGCCAGGCCGACGATCTCGCCGGCGCGCACCTCCAGGCAGACATCCTTCAGATAGCCCGGCGCCGCCAGGCGCGGATGCTTGGGCGTCACGGTCTCGACCTTCAGGACGACGGGCCCAGGCGGACCCGAGCGCACCCGGCGGACGAACTCGACGGAGCGTCCCACCATCTGGCGGACCATGTCGTCGATCTCGACATCGGCGACGTCGCCGCTGGCGACATAGCGGCCGTCGCGCATCACCGTATAGCGGTCGCACATGGCCTTCACCTCGGCCAGGCGGTGCGAGACGTAGATGACGCTGACGCCGCGCGCCTTGAGGTCGGCGATGATCGCGTGCAGGCGCGCGACCTCGCGGCTGCTGAGGGCCGCGGTCGGCTCGTCCATGATGATCAGCCGGGCGTTCAGCGTCATCGCCTTGGCGATCTCGACCATCTGCTGTTCGGCCACGGTCAGGCGGCTGACCGTGGCGTCGGGATCCAGCGGCAGGCCCAGTTCGCCCAGCAGGACGGCCGCATCGGCGCGCAGGCTTCGCCAGTCGATCAGGCCCAGGCGCTTCGGCTCGCGGCCCAAATACATGTTCTCGGCGACGCTGAGCTCGGGGAACAGATTGAATTCCTGGTAGATCGTCGCGATGCCCAGTTGCTGGCGACGCAAAGGCGTGTCGCGCGGATCAAGGGGCTGGCCGTCGAACGTCACGACGCCTTCGTCGGCCGCATGGGCCGCCGACAGGATCTTGATCAGGGTCGACTTGCCCGCGCCGTTCTCGCCCAGCAGGGCGTGAACCTCGCCGCGCCCGACCTCGAGCCGAACCCGGTCGAGGGCGCGCACGCCGGGAAAGCTCTTGCTGACCTGGCTGACGTCCAGAAGCGTCATCACACCATCCGCCGCAGGGCTATTTCACTTCCGAGATGCGCGAGGCCTCGGCAAGGTTGGCGCTGGTGATCAGCACCGGAGTCAGGCTGACGCTCTTGGGCGCCGCGCCGGTCTTGATCTTGGCCACGGCTTCGCGAAGCGCCGTGCGGATCTGCTTGCCCGGGTTCTGCTCGACCGAGGCGACCATCTCGCCGGCCTTGATCCGGGCCAGGGCTTCGGGAATGGCGTCGAAGCCCAGGACCTTGATCTTGTCCGGGCTGAACCCGGCCGCGCGCACCGCCTCCAGGGCGCCCATGGCCATGTCGTCGTTCAGGCACAGGATTACGTCAGGCGGCGTATCGTGCATCGAGGTCAGCACGTTCTGGGTGACCGTCAGGGCCTGGTCGCGCTTGGAGTTGGCGGTCTGCTCGGCGACGATCTTGAAGTTCGCGCCACCGGCCGCGAGGCCTTCGTGCACGCCCTTGACGCGCTCGATCGAGCTGGAACTGCCGGGGTCGTTGGTGATCACCACCACGCGCGCGCCCGCCGGATAGGTCTTGACCACCCAGTCGGCCATGGCGCGGCCGCCGGCGACGTTGTCGGCCCCGACATGGGGCACGGGCGACTTGGCGCCGACGATGTTGCGGTCGACCGAGATCACCGCCACGCCTTGTTCGGCCAGTTCGTCGGCCGCCGTCGCCAGCGCCTTGGAGTCCGTCGGGGCGACGATCACCACCTTGGCCCCCTGCACGGCGGCGGCCTCCAGGTCGGCGATCTGCTTGGAGGAGTTGTTCTGGGCGTCCAGCACCTGGACCTTGACGCCCAGCTTGCCGGCCTCGTCCTCGAGTTCGCGGCGCATGGCCACGAAGAAAGGCTGGGAAAGATCGTTGAAGCTGACCACGACTTCGGAAGCGTCCTGGCCGCCGCGCGCGCAGCCGCCGAGCACTCCGCCGGCCGCCGCCGTCAGCCCCAGTCCGGACACCAGGCCAAGGAAGCGCCGGCGCGATGTCGGGGTGCGGTTCATGGCGTTTCTCGACTCTCTAATGGCATGTTTATCGAGCGTGGAGCATCGCCCGGTTTTTCTTTGACACAAGAATGGAATATAAATTCCATGTCAAGAATGTCTGGGAAGTTGTGTTTCATTTCGCTCTGAGGAGGCCGTCGCGCCATGCGTTCGGCCTCCCCGTCACGCCGCCCTAAGGCGCTTCTTCCCCCTGCCGAGGCTACAGCCTTACGACCTGGCCTGTCCTGGCCGACTGGCCGGCCGCCTCGGCCAGGGCCAGGGCTTCGACGCCGTCGACATAGCCCACCGACGGCAGGGCCTCGCCGCGGATGATCTGCGCGAAGTGAGCCATTTCGCGGCGGTAGGCCTCGGCGTAGCGATCGAGGAAGAAGTTCTGGAACGCGTCGGTGGCCGCGCCGGCCTCGCCCCAGACCGAAACGGTGCTCTCCATGACGTTGTCGGCCCGGACCAGGCCCTTGGAGCCGAACGCCTCGATGCGCTGGTCGTAGCCGTAGCCGCTGCGGCGGCTGTTGCTGATCACGCAGATCTTGCCCGAGGCGGTGCGCAGGATGATCTTGGCGGTGTCGACGTCACCAGCTTCCCCGATCGCCGGGTCGACCAGGCAACTGGCGGCGGCGTAGACCTCGGTCACCGGCTCGTCGAGCAGCCAGCGCGCCATGTCGAAGTCGTGGATGGCCATGTCCTTGAACAGGCCGCCCGACACCTTGACATAGGCGACCGGAGGCGGGGCCGGGTCGTGGCTGGTGATATGCACGGTTTCCAGGGCGCCGACGACGCCGGCCGACAGCCGCGCCTTCAGGCCCTGGAAGTTCGGGTCGAAGCGGCGATTGAAGCCCAGGAACAGCTTTACGCCCTGGCCGCCCAGCGCGCCGGCCGCCGAACGGGCGCGGGCCAGGTCCTGGTCGATCGGCTTCTCGCAGAACACCGCCTTGCCCGCCGCGATGGCCTTGAGGGCGTAGTCGAGGTGGGTGTCGGTCGAACTGGCGACGATCACGCCGGTCACCGACGCGTCGTTGAGGGCGGTGTCGAGGTCGGCGACGCTGGCGCCTGTTTCGGCGGCGAGGCTTTCGGCGGCCGCAGCGACCGGATCCACCACATATTTCAGCCGCAGGCCAGGCTGGCCGGCGACGTTCTTGGCGTGGATGCGGCCGATGCGGCCCGCCCCCAGGATCGCGATATCGTGCATGGGAACCTTCATGGTCTCAGGAAAGCAGGGCGGGAAGGGAACGTGGCGGCGGCGCCTCGTGGCCAGGCTGGCGCAAGCGCGGACGGAACGATCCGCTTCGGACTACCGTTCAAAAGCGCCTGGATCATACTGCTCCCTCATCCGGCTCTGACGTGGCCGGAATTTCGACCCCGTGTAACTTGGAATGGAAATTCCCTCTACAGCAAAAGTGGAATTTGCTCGGCGCGAGCAAGGCTCTGGCGTTTGTGTGCGGAACGGATATTCTAAAGTTGGACGAATTGTATCGGGGGTCGGATGACCGAAGAGATCATGGCCGCCAATGCGCCGGCCAGCGCCGATGAACTGAGGGCGGCGATCCTCGAACGCTACGACTCGCTCAGCAAGCGACTGCAGCAGATCGCGCGCTACGTTCTGGACGAGCCCAACGAGATGGCGCTGGAAACCCTGGCGGTGATCTCCGAGCGCTGCGGCGTGCAGCCCTCGGCGATCGTCCGGTTCGCCAAGAGCTTCGGCTATCCCGGCGCCAGCCAGATGCAGCGGCTGTTCCGCGACGGCCTGCTGTCGGGTCACGCGGGTCTTGGCTATGGCGAGCGCGTGCGCCACTTCAACGAGGCGGTCGCCAAGAAGCCCGAGGGCGGGGCCGACGTGCTGTCCGAGTTCGTCGAGGGCAACACCCTGGCCCTGCAGAACCTCAACCAGACGGTCAGCGAAGCGGACATGGCCCGGGCCGTGTCCCTGATCGACAAGGCCGAGACGGTCTATGTGGTCGGTTTCCGCCGTTCCTTTCCCGTGGCCTCGTACCTGGCCTATTCGCTGCAGCAGTTGAACAAGCGTACGCTCTTCATCGACGGCGTCGCCGGCCTGACCAAGCAGCAGGTTCAGACCATCGGTCCCAAGGACCTGCTGATCGCGGTCAGCTACCACCCTTATGCGGAAGAAACCGTGCACGCCGTCGAGATGGCCGGGCAGCGCGGGGCCAGGATCCTGTCGATCAGCGACAGCCTGGTCAGCCCGATCGCCAAGCCGGCCAGCCTGGTCCTGCACGTGCGCGAGTCGGAGGTGAGGACCTTCCGCTCGCTCGCCGCTTCGATTTGCCTGGCCCAGGCCCTGGTGATCGGTTTCGCCTTCACGGCCAGCAAGAAGAAGGCCAGGGCCGGCGCCGGTTGAACCGTCCGTTCCATTCCCAGTAAGAATGAAATGGATATTGCGAGTATTCTGATGTTGGAATATGCGTTTCATATCGCCGGTAGGGAGCCGGCCCGTGAGTGACGTGGAACCGCATGGCCCAGGACGGAAAGACCCTTGACCTGATCGCCGTGGGCCGATCCAGCGTCGACCTCTACGGACAGCAGGTGGGCGGGCGGTTGGAGGACATGGCGTCCTTCTCCAAGTATCTGGGCGGCAGCCCGACCAATACCGCCGCCGGCGGGGCGCGCCTGGGGTTGAAGACGGGCCTGCTGACCCGAGTCGGCGCCGACCACATGGGCCGTTTCATCCGCGAGCAGCTGCAGCGCGAGGGGGTCGACGTCGCCGGCGTGCTGTCCGACCCGGACCGCCTGACGGCCCTGGTGATCCTGGGCATCCGCGACCGGGTGAACTTTCCGCTGATCTTCTACCGCGAGAACTGCGCCGACATGGCGCTGCAGCCGTCGGACGTCGACGAGGCCTGGTTCGCCAGCGCCGGGGCGGTGCTGATCAACGGCACGCACCTGTCGCAGCCGAACGTCTACGAGGCCAGCCTGAAGGCCGTGCGCGCCGTCAAGGCCGCCGGCGGCCGGGTGGCTTTCGACATCGACTACCGCCCGGTGTTGTGGGGCCTGACCGGCAAGGACGCCGGCGAGAACCGGTTCGTCGAGAACCAGCAGGTCACCGCCAAGCTGCAGGAGGTCGTGGCGCTGTGCGACCTGATCGTCGGCACGGAAGAAGAGATCCACATCCTGGGCGGCTCGACCGACACCGTCGCGGCCCTGCGCGCGATCCGGAAAGGCGCTCCTGGCGCCTTGCTGGTCTGCAAGCGCGGTCCTGACGGCTGCGTGGCTTTCCCTGGCGCGATCCCCGAAAGTCTGGACGAGGGCGTCAGCGCCCGGGGCTTCAAGGTGGAGGTGTTCAACGTGCTGGGGGCGGGCGACGCCTTCATGGCCGGCTTCCTGCGCGGCTGGCTGCGTCGTGAGAGCGTCGAGACCTGCTGTGAGTGGGGCAACGCCTGCGGGGCCATCGTCGTCTCGCGACACGGCTGCACTCCGGCCATGCCGACCTGGGTCGAGCTACAGGCCTTCCTGAGCGATCGGCAGCGGCCGTTCCGGCTGCGCGAGGACATCGAGCTGGAGCATATCCACTGGGCCACGACCCGCGAGCGGGTTTACGACGAACTGACCGTCCTGGCCGTTGACCACCGCAGCCAGTTCCTGGACCTGATCGCCGAGACCGGCGGCGATCCGGGGCGTATTCCGCACTTCAAGACCCTGGCCCTGCGGGCGGTGCAGCAGGTGGCGGGCCGCGATGAGGCGCGATTCGGCATGCTGCTGGACGGCCGTTTCGGCTTCGACGCCCTGGCCAAGGCCGCCGACCACGACTACTGGATCGCCCGTCCCATCGAGCTGCCCAAGTCACGGCCGCTGGAGTTCGAGAGCTCGGCCGACGTTGCGACCGAACTGGTCGAATGGCCCGCGGGCCAGGTCGTCAAGTGCCTGGTCTTCTACCATCCCGACGATGAGATCGAACTGCGCGAACGCCAGGAGCGCCAGTTGCTTCGCCTGTTCGACGCGTGCCGCAAGACGCGCCACGAGTTGTTGGTCGAGCTGATCCTTCCCGGCGGCATGCCTAGCGACAGCCATACGGTGGCGCGCGGCGTCCGTCGGCTCTACGGCCTGGGCATCCGGCCTGACTGGTGGAAGCTGGAGCCGCTGACCGATCCCGCCGCCTGGCGCGAGATCGAGACCGCCATCGCCGAGAACGATCCCCTGTGCCGCGGTGTGGTGCTGCTGGGCCTGTCGGCGCCCGAGAACGAGCTTCTGGCGTCTTTCGAAGTCGTCGCCCCGATTCCGATCGTCAAAGGCTTCGCCGTCGGCCGGACCATCTTCTACGATATCGCCCGCGAGTGGTTGGCCAACCGGATCGACGACGAGGCGGCCGTGACGGCGCTGGTCGGCAAGTTCAAGGTGCTGGTCGACGCGTGGAGGCGCCTGCGCGGCGCCGCGGAGAAGGCGGCCTGAACATGGCTACAGTTCGTCTCACCGCCGCTCAGGCGACCGTTCGCTGGCTCTGCGCGCAGCATGTCGAGACCGGGCAGGGCGAGGTTCCTTATTTCGCGGGCGTCTGGGCGATCTTCGGCCACGGCAACGTCGCCGGCCTGGGCGAGGCGCTGCACGGCGTCCGCGACGTGCTGCCGACCTGGCGCGCCCACAACGAGCAGGGCATGGCCCATGCGGCCATCGCCTTCGCCAAGCAGTCCCGGCGCGAGCGGGCCATGGTCTGCACCACCTCGATCGGTCCCGGCGCGACCAACATGGTCACCGCCGCCGCGCTGGCGCACGTCAATCGCCTGCCGGTGCTGTTCCTGCCCGGCGACGTCTACGCCAGCCGCCGGCCCGATCCTGTGCTCCAGCAGATCGAGGACTTCGGCGACGGCACGGTCAGCGCCAACGACTGTTTCAAGCCGGTGTCGCGCTACTTCGACCGCATCACCCGGCCCGAACAGATCCTCGACGCCCTGCCGCGCGCCCTGGCCGTCATGCTGGACCCGGCGACCTGCGGCCCCGCGACCCTGGCCTTCTGCCAGGACGTTCAGGCCGAGGCGTTCGACTATCCGGAAGCCTTCTTCGCCAAGCGGGTCTGGCGCATCCGCGCGCCGCGACCCGATCCGCGCGAGTTGGCCGAGCTCGTATCGCTGATCAAGGCGGCCAAGCGGCCTCTGGTCGTGGCCGGGGGCGGGGTGCTCTACGCCCGGGCCGAGGCGGCCCTGGCCGATCTCGTTTCCCGCGCCGGACTGCCGGTCGCCGAGACGCAGGGCGGGAAAGGGAGCCTGGCCTGGGACCATCCGCTGAACCTGGGCGCCATCGGCGTCACCGGCACGACCGCGGCGGTGGCGGCGGCGGAGGAAGCGGACCTCGTCATCGGCGTCGGCACGCGCCTGCAGGACTTCACCACCGGCTCGCGCGCCCTGTTCGGCGCGGAGGGGCGCAAGTTGGTCCAGGTCAATGTGGCGCCGCACGACGTCCACAAGCACGGCGCGGCCGCCGTGGTCGGCGACGCCCTGGCGGTGGTCGAGGCCCTGTCCGAGGCGCTGGTGGGCTGGCGCGCGCCGGCCGCCTGGACCGAAAAGGCGACCGGCGGCGTGGGTGGCTGGAACGCCGTCTTCGACGACGCGACCAAGGCCGACGACCGGCCGCTGCCGACCGACGCCCAGGTGCTGGGCGCGGTGTGGCGGGCCTCGTCCGAAAACAGCGTTGTGGTCTGCGCCGCTGGCGGCCTTCCGGGCGAGCTGCACAAGCTGTGGCGGACCCGCGCGCCAGGCGGCTACCATGTCGAATACGGCTTCTCGTGCATGGGCTACGAGATCGCCGGCGCCGTCGGCGTGAAGATGGCCGCGCCGGACCGCGAGGTCCACGTGATGGTCGGCGACGGCAGCTATCTGATGCTCAATTCCGAACTGGCCACCTCGGTGATGCTGGGGACCAAGCTGATCGTCACCGTGCTCGACAATCGCGGCTTCGGCTGCATCAACCGCCTGCAGGCGGCGACCGGCGGCGCGCCGTTCAACAACCTGCTGGCCGATACGGTTCACCAGAGCCTGCCCGACATCGACTTCGCGGCCCATGCCAGGAGCCTGGGCGCGCGGTCGGAGAAGGTGGCCAGCCTGGCCGAACTCGAGGCCGCCCTGCAGCGGGCCAAGGCCAGCGACCGGACCTATGTCGTGGTCATCGACACCGACCCGATGCCGACCACGCAGGGCGGCGCCTGGTGGGACGTCGCGGTGCCCGAAGTCTCGGTGCGCCCGACCGTCAACGCCGCCCGGGTCGACTACGAAGACAAGATCAAGCAGCAGCGTACGGGAGACTAGACGCCCATGACCATCCGTTTCGGCGTGAGCCCCATCGCCTGGATCAACGACGACATGCCCGAGCTGGGCGGCGACACCCCGCTGGAGAGCGTGCTGGCCGACTGCCAGGCGATCGGCTTTACGGGCGTGGAGCTGGGCGGCGTCTTCCCGCGCGACCCGGCGGTGCTGAAGCCGCTGCTGGACCGCTATGGCCTGGAGCTGGTCGGCGGCTGGTATAGCGGTAACCTGCTGGTGCAGTCGGCCGAGGCCGAGATCGCGGCGCTGCAGCCGCACCTCGATCTGCTGAAGGCCATGGGCTGCACCGTCTTCGTCCATGCCGAGACCAGCAACGCCATCCATGGCGACAAGTCCAAGGCGCTGTCGGCGACCCCGCGCCTGGACGCCGAGGGCTGGAAGGAATTCGGGGCGCGCCTGACCCAGGTGGCCGACTACATCCAGGATCAGGGCCTGAAGTTCGCCTATCACCACCACCTGGGCACGGTTGTCGAACGGCCCGAGGACCTGGAAGCCTTCCTGGCCAACACCGGTCCGTCGGTCGGCCTGACCGTCGACACCGGCCACGCAGCCCTCGGCGGCCTGGATCCGGTGTCGGTGATCCGCGCGCACCCCGAGCGGGTCGCCCATGTGCATTGCAAGGACATCCGCGGCGAGGTCTTCCGCAAGGTCGTCGCGGACGGCGGCGGCAGCTTCCTGGAGGGCGTTCTGGCCGGCATGTTCACCGTGCCCGGCGACGGCTCGCTGGACTATGCCGCCGTGATGAAAGCCCTGGCCGAGATCGGCTATTCCGGCTGGATCATCGTCGAGGCCGAGCAGGATCCCGCGGTCGCCAATCCGCGCCAATACGGCGAGATTGGCTTGGCGACGCTGAAGAAGGAAGCGGCGGCGGCGGGACTGAGGGCGGCGTGATGAGCAAGCTTCTCGTCCGTCCCCACGCCCCCGACCCGTCGGGCTCCGTCCTTGAAATCACGCCGCAGAGCGCCGGCTGGACCCATGTCGGCTTCCGGGTGATCAAGCTGGCGGCCGGCGAGACCTTTGACGGCGCCGAGCCCGGGCGGGAAACCTGCGTCGTCGTGATGAGCGGGACCGCCGAGGTGACCGCCGGGGACTTGTCGTTCGGAGCCATCGGCGGCCGGACCAGCGTGTTCGAGGACAGGGCTCCGGGCGCCGTCTACGTGCCGGCCGCTACGACCTACGCCGTGACCGCCGCGAGCGCTGTCGAGCTGGCGCTCTGCACCGCGCCTGGCAAGCCGGGCGGGCGGGCGCGGCTGATCGCCGAGGTCGACATGCCGCGTGAAACACGAGGCAAGGGAACCAACACGCGCCTGGTCCGCAACATCCTGCCTGAAACCGCGCCGGCCGAGGGCCTGTTGGTCGTGGAGGTGATCACCCCCGGCGGCCACTGGTCCAGCTATCCGCCGCACAAGCACGACACCGCCGCCGAGGGCGAGGAGACGGCGCTGGAGGAGACCTACTACCACCGGCTGAACCCGCCGCAGGGCTTCGCCTTCCAGCGCGTCTACACCGACGACCGCAGCCTGGACGAGACGGTCTGCGTGCAGGACGGCGACGTGGTGATGGTGCCGCGCGGCTACCATCCCGTCGGCGCCCCGCACGGCTACGACCTCTACTATCTCAACGTCATGGCGGGCCCGCACCGGAAGTGGATCTTCCGCAACGACCCGGCCCACGACTGGATCATGCGGCAAGCGTGATCCCCGACCCATTCGAGAAGGAGCGCGGCATGCGCAGCATCCCCCACTTCGTCGGCGGCCGCGCCGTCGAGGGCACGTCCGGCCGCTTCGGCGACGTCTTCGATCCCAACACCGGCAAGGTGCAGGCCAGGGTCGCCCTGGCTTCGGCGTCGGAGCTGGACGCCGCCATCGCCAACGCCAAGGCCGCCCAGCCGGCCTGGGCCGCGACCAACCCGCAGCGCCGGGCGCGGGTGATGTTCGAGTTCAAGCGCCTGCTGGACGTTCATATGGACGAGCTGGCCGAGCTGCTGTCATCCGAGCACGGCAAGGTCATCGCCGACTCCAAAGGCGACATTCAACGAGGCCTGGAAGTCGTTGAGTTCGCTTGTGGAATTCCTCACCTCCTAAAGGGCGAATACACGCAAGGCGCCGGGCCCGGCATCGACGTCTACTCGATGCGTCAAGCCCTGGGCGTGGTGGCGGGGATCACGCCTTTCAACTTCCCGGCCATGATCCCGATGTGGATGTTCGGCCCAGCCATCGCCTGCGGCAACGCCTTCATCCTCAAGCCCTCCGAGCGCGATCCCTCCGTGCCGGTGCGCCTGGCCGAGCTGATGATGGAAGCCGGCCTCCCACCGGGGATCCTCAACGTGGTCCACGGCGACAAGGACTGCGTGGAAGCCATCCTCGACCATCCAGACATCAAGGCCGTCAGCTTCGTCGGCAGCTCGGACATCGCCCAGTCGGTGTTCCAGCGGGCCGGCGCCAACGGCAAGCGCGTCCAGGCCATGGGCGGGGCCAAGAACCACGGGATCGTCCTGCCCGACGCCGACCTCGACCAGGCGACCGCCGACATCATCGGCGCCGCCTACGGCTCGGCCGGCGAACGCTGCATGGCCCTGCCGGTGGTCGTGCCGGTGGGCGAGAAGACCGCCGTGGCCCTGCGCGAGAAGCTGGTCGCCGCGATCGGCGGCCTCCGAGTCGGCGTCAGCACCGACCAGGACGCCCACTACGGCCCTGTCGTCAGCGCCGCCCACAAGGCGCGGATCGAAAGCTACATCCAGATGGGCGTCGACGAGGGCGCGGAACTGGTGGTCGACGGCCGAGGGTTCGCCCTGCAGGGCCACGAGGACGGCTTCTTCGTCGGCCCGACCCTGTTCGACCACGTCAAGCCGACCAGCCGTTCGTACCAGGACGAGATCTTCGGCCCGGTGCTGCAGATGGTGCGGGCCGAGAGCCTGGCGGAAGGCATCGGCCTGGCCTCGCGTCATCAGTACGGCAACGGCGTGGCGATCTTCACCCGCAACGGCGACGCCGCCCGCGAGTTCGCCGACCAGGTCGAGGTGGGTATGGTCGGGATCAACGTGCCGATCCCGGTGCCGGTCGCCTATCACAGCTTCGGCGGCTGGAAACGTTCGGGCTTTGGCGATCTCAACCAGTATGGCATGGACGGCGTGCGCTTTTATACGCGGACCAAGACCGTGACCCAACGCTGGCCCAAGGGCGGGGTGGTGCTGGACCAGAGCTTTGTCATTCCCACCATGCGGTGACGGGGCGACGGGCGACCGTCGGATTTTCGTTCACTTGACGTCCTCACGAGCAGGTTCCGATGTCGCCCAGGCCTTCGCGTCGCCAAACTCTCAAGCAGGCCCTGGCCGCCGTGGCCCTGACGGCCGCGCCGTCCTTCGTCTCCGCGACCACGGGCGAGGTCGGCGGAACCGCCGCGGCGCGCGCCAGCCTCGATCGCCTGTTCGGCAGGCGCCTGGGCGGTGCGGCCCTTGATCTGGCGCCTCGTGGCGTTCACCCCTGGTACGCGGTGAGCGGCAAGGCCGGAAAGGTCTCGATCACCGGCGACAGCCCGGTCGCCCTGGTTCGCGGCGCCTATGCCTATCTTCGCCAGGCCGGCCTGGCTCATGTCAGCTGGGAGGGCGACCGCGTCGACCTGCCGGCGCGGCTGCCGGACGCCGACACCGGCCGGGTCACCAGCCCCTTCGGTCATCGCGCCTATCTCAACACCTGCACCTACGGCTACACGACCCCGTGGTGGGGCTGGGCGCGCTGGACGCGCGAGATCGACTGGATGGCGGCGCACGGCGTCGACATGCCGCTGGCCATGGAAGGCCAGGAGCATGTCTGGCGGGCGCTGTGGCGCGAGTTCGGCCTGACCGAAGCCGAGCTCGCCGCCTACTTCTCCGGCCCGGCCTTCACGCCCTGGCAGCGCATGGGCAATATCGAGGGCTATAGCGCACCGCTGCCGAGCCGCTGGATCGACAAGAAGAAGGACCTGCAGGTCCGCATCCTGGGCCGGATGCGGTCGTTGGGCATGACGCCGATCCTGCCGGCCTTCGGCGGCTACGTGCCCAAGGCCTTCGCCCAGAAGCATCCGAAGGCCCGCATCTATCGGATGCGGCCCTGGGAGGGCTTCCATGAGACCTATTGGCTTGATCCCGCCGACCCGTTGTTCGCCCGGATCGCCGGCCGCTTCCTGGCGCTCTACACCCAAACCTACGGGGCGGGGACCTACTACCTGGCCGACTCGTTCAACGAGATGCTGCCGCCGATCAACGCCGACGGCGCGGACGCGCGGGACGCGGCCTACGGCGACGGCGTCGCCAACGCCGCCGCGACCAAGGCCAAGGTCGAGATCGATCCGGCCCTGAAAGCCAAGCGCCTGGCCGCCTACGGCAAGGCGATCTACGACTCGATCCGCCAGGCTCGCCCCGACGCGGTGTGGGTGATGCAGGGCTGGCTGTTCGGCGCGGACAGCCACTTCTGGGACCCGTCGGCGATCTCGGCCTATCTGAGCCTCGTGCCCGACGACAAGCTGATGGTCCTGGACATCGGCAACGACCGCTATCCGGATGTCTGGAAGAACGCCAAGGCCTTCGGCGGCAAGCCCTGGATCTATGGCTACGTGCATAATTACGGCGGCAGCAACCCGGTCTATGGCGACCTCGGCTACTACCGCCGCGACATGACGGCGATCGCGAGCGATCCCGACACGGGCAAGCTGGCGGGGTTCGGCATGTTCCCCGAGGGGCTGCACAACAATTCGATCGTCTATGAAGCCGCCTATGACCTGGCCTGGAGCGCCGGCCAGGAGACGCAGGCGGCCTGGCTGTCGACCTACGCCCGTTCGCGCTACGGCCGCACCACGCCGGCGCTCGACGCGGCCATGGACCAGCTGGTCCAGGCCGCCTATTCGAGCCGCTACTGGTCGCCGCGCTGGTGGAAGAGCAAGGCCGGCGCCTATCTGTTCTTCAAGCGGCCGACGGCGACGATCGGCGAGTTCCCGGGCCATCCCGGCGATCGCGCCCAACTGGACGCCGCGGTCCGCGCCCTGGCCGCCCAGGCGCGCGCCGTCGCCGGTCAGCCCTTGTTCGTGCTGGATCTGGTCGACGCCGTCCGGCACCTGGCCAGCCTGGAGATCGACGATCAGCTGCAAGCCGCCGTGGCCGCCTACCGCCGGGGCGACGCCGCCGCGGGCGACCGGGCGCGCCGCGCCGTTGAAGCCCTGGCGCTCTCGATCGACGCCTTGCTGGGCGTCCAGCCCGAGACCCTGGCCACCTGGATCGACGACGCCCGCGCCTATGGCGACACGCCCGCCGACGCCGCGGCCTATGTCGCCAACGCCAAGGCCCAGGTCACGATCTGGGGCGGTGAAGGCAACCTCAACGACTATGCGTCCAAGGCCTGGCAGGGTCTCTATCGCGACTTCTACCTGCCGCGATGGTCGCGGTTCCTGGACGTCTTGAAAGCGGCGGGAACGGGCGCCTTCGACGAGGCCGTCGTCACCCGTGACGCCATCGCCTGGGAGCGGGCCTGGGTCGCCGCCGACACCGTCTACCGCCGTGAGCGGCCGGCTGATCCGGTCGGCGGCGTGCAGGCCCTGATCGCCCGCCTCGACGAAGCCAGAAAGAACCGGAACGGATGACCAAGCCCGCACGCTTCCTGTCCCTCGACGTCTTCCGGGGGCTGACGGTCTGCCTGATGATCGTCGTCAACACCGCGGGTCCTGGCGCCGATGCCTACACCCAGCTGGTCCATGCGCCCTGGTTCGGATTCACGGCGGCGGACGCGGTGTTCCCCTCGTTCCTGTTCGCGGTCGGCTGCTCGATGGCCTTCGCTTTTTCGCGGCCAATCCCCACGGCGGAGTTCATGGCCAAGGTGCTGCGGCGCGGAGCCCTGATCTTCCTGCTCGGTTTCCTGATGTACTGGTTCCCGTTCTTCCGGAACGTGGACGGGCATTGGACGCTGATCCCGTTTTCGGAAACGCGGGTGATGGGCGTCCTGCAGCGGATCGGGCTCTGCTACGTGCTGGCCGCCTTCGCCGTGCGCTGGCTGTCGCCGCGCCTGATCGTCGCGCTGTCGGTCGTGCTGCTGCTGGGGTACTGGGCGATCCTATTGACCCTCGGGGACCCGGCCGACCCGCTGTCGAAACTGGGCAACGCCGGCACCCACCTGGATCTCTGGCTCATTGGCCAGAACCACCTCTATCGCAAGGACGGCGGCTTCGATCCCGAAGGCCTGCTGGGAACCTTGCCGTCGACGGTCAATGTGCTGGCCGGCTATCTGGCGGCGCGGTTCCTGAAGGCGGCGACCGACGCTCGCCCCGCCGTGATCCGCATGGCCTTGGCCGGCGCGCTCCTGATCGCCGGCGGCCTGGCCTGGGGACTGGCCTTCCCGATCGCCAAGAAACTGTGGACCAGCAGCTTCGTCCTGCTGACTGTCGGCATCGACCTTGTGCTGCTGGCGGCCCTGACCGCCTTGCTGGAGGGGCGCAAGCCCAACGCCGCAACGCGGTTCTTCCAGGTGTTCGGTCTCAATCCGCTGGTGATCTACCTGTTCTCGGAACTGTTCATCGTCTCGCTGAACATGATCGAGGTCGCGCCGGGCGTGGGGCCATACGAGTGGGTCGGGATTCACGTGTTCCAGGCCGCGACGCCGGGCGCGCTGGGTTCGCTGCTGTGCGCGATCGCCTACATGCTGGTCTGCTGGCTGCTGGGCTACGTCATGGACCGCCGCGGGATCGTCGTGAAGCTTTAGGTCAGCGCCCCGCAGGCGGCGCAGAACGTCTCGAGATCCCGCTCGTCGTGATAGATCGAAAGGCCAATCCGCAGCACGTCGTCGCGCACGTCCACCACGACGCCCCGGGTCGCCAGCGCCTGCTTCCACGCCTGGGCTTCAGGATGGCGCAGGGCCAGGAAGCGGGCTTGCGGACCCTGGCCCGGCGGGTTCAGCACCACGGCCTGCTTCAGCGGCCCCGCAGCGCCGACGGCGATCCGGTCGACCAGGGTCCGTTGCAGGCCGCGCACGTGAGCGGCGATCGCCGAGGTGGTGAGACCTTCAGCGTCCAACATCCGGCCGGCCGCCACGAAACGGTAGAGGCCCGACGGGTCGAAGGTCGCCCCCATGAACCGCCCGGCGTCGCGGGCGTAGCCCACCCCGCCCGGCGGGCCTTCCAGGTCGCCGAACTCGGCGTACCAGCCGGTCAGGGCGGGCCGCGGGCCAAAGCCCGGCGGCGCGTGCAGGAACGCCGCGCCTTCGCCCGCCATGGCGTACTTGTAGCCGCCGGCCAGGTAGAAGATCCGATCAGCCACGGCCGAGAGATCGGTCGGAACGGCCCGGAAGCCGTGATAGCCGTCGACCACCACCCAGGGGCCTTCCGGCCGGGCCAGATCGGCCAGCTCCCAGATGCCGTCGAAGACGAGACCCGTCTTGAAGAAGACGTGACTGACGAAGATCAGGTCGAAATGACCCTCCCGCGCCGTCGCCAGGAACCGCTTGGCGAAATCGGGCGCGTCGCTCTCGACCAGGGTCAGCGCGATCTCGCCGGCTTCGGTCCAGCGCTGGGCTTGACGACGGAAAGTGTGGAACTCGCCGTCGGTCGACAGCACCCGGACGGGCCGGCCGTCGATCGCCGACTTCAGCACCGCCAGCAGGGTGTGGGTGTTGGGCGCGAAGACCACGCTGTCGGGCGAGGGCAGGGCCAGTTCGCGGGCGACCAGCGCCTGGGCGGCGGGATAGACTTGGCCCAGGGCCTTGTCCCATTTGTGGTCGGCCAGGACGGCGGCGTCCTCCCAGGCCTCGACCTGGGCCGCCAGGGTGGCGTCGGGCCACAGATGGTGGCTGTGGGCGGCCATATGCAGTCGCCCTGGCGCAGCCGCAAGGGCCCGCGAGAACAGGTCCTTGCGTGCAGCGCTCACAGCTTGGTCCTGAGCGACCACAGTTCGGGAAAGGCCCGCCGGCGCAGGGTCGAGGCCAGGTAGCCGACCCCGTCGGTGCCTCCGGTGCCCGGCCGGCCGCCGATGATCCGCTCGACGGTCAGCACGTGCTTGTGGCGCCAGGTGACCAGGGCGTCGTCCAGGTCGACCAGTTTCTCGGCCAGCTGGTACAGCTCCCAATAGCGCTGGGTGTCGCGATAGACCTCCAGCCAGGCGGCCTCCACCTCGGGCGAGGGCGTGTAGGTCTGGGCGAAGTCGCGGTTCAGCACAGCGTCCGGCACGGTCAGGCCCGCCTTGGGCAGTTGGGCGATGGCCACGTCGTAGAGGCTGGGGGCCTCCAGGGCCGCCTGCAGCTGCGCCAGGGCGTCCGAACCCTCGGCGTGGAACTTCAGGAAGCTCTGGTCCTTCAGGCCCAGCAAGTATTCCAGGGTGCGGAACTGGTGCGACTGGAAGCCCGAGCTGGAGCCCAGTTCGCCCCGGAAGCTGAGATAGTCGGCCGGCGTCATCGTCGCCAGAACGTCCCAGGACAGGGTCATCACCGTCTGGATCCGCGACACCCGGGCCAGGGCCTTGTAGGCCGGCTCGACATCGCCGTCCGCGATGAGCCGTTTGGCCAGGAGCACCTCGTGGATGATCTCCTTGAGCCACAGCTCCTTGGTCTGATGGATGACGATGAACAGGAGCTCGTCGTGGCGGTCGCTCAGCGGCTGCTGGGCCGCGAGCAACTGATCCAGGGCGAGGTACCGCGCGTAGGTCATGTCTTGCGTCATGAACCGACCCTAGGCGGTTCGCGGCGGCAGGTTTGTTCTCGTTTGTGCGGCGATCCTGTTCAGGCGCGGAACGATGTTTCGCCGCATCGACCTGGCGCGGAACGAACGCCCGTCCTGGAGGGGCGGAGACCGGCGACCTTACGAGGCCTGGCGGTACGACTCCCGGCCGGTATTCCAGCCCAGATCGCCGGTGCAGGTCATGACGCGATAGCGAACGCCTTCTTCCAGGAAGCGAACCCCCGCCTCGATTTCGCTCCGCCAGACGACGGCCGCGCGGTGACTGAGGCCCGTCCGTGGATCGACCAGTATGACATGGGGGGCAAGGTCCGCGCCTCGGCCGACGAAGATCCGCGCGCCGCCGCTGGATACGTCGACAAGCCGGCATCGTCGTGCAAGCGCCCCGTCACCGACATAGACCGGGCTGCGGTCGCTGTAGCGAGGGTGGCTGCGACGGTCGGCGCCGTCCGAACCGGAATCGTTGATCGACATCATGATCCAAACGCTAGGCGCGGATGGTTAATCGGAATTAGCGTCCTGGTTGCGGCGTGTTGTCCCACTCGCTCGTCGGGCCGGAGCGCAACGCTAGCCAGGTTTTCCTGGCGAAAGCTTAGAGTCCGTGTCGCCGGGGAGGGCGGTTCGAGATCACTCGGCGCGACCGAATACCGCGCCTGGGGGCTTGACCGCGAGGCTTGCGCACATCTGCTATGGGGGATGGAGCGCCGCCAGTCTGCGCGCCTGGGTGTGCGTTGAAGCTTCTCGTAGGGCTCATGGGGCGAGGGTGCCGTTGACCACTGACGCCAAAAAGGTCTCGCCGATCGGACTTGTGCTGGAGACCGCCCTCGACGCCACGGTCATCATGGGCGTCGACGGACGGGTGCGGGATTGGAACCGGCAGGCCGAGGCGACTTTCGGCTGGTCTCGGCAGGAAGCGCTCGGACGGCCGATGGCCGAGCTGATCATTCCCGAGCCGGACCGGCCATCTCACATTGAAGGTTTGCGCAGGCATCTCGAAACCGGCGCGCCGGGCATCCTCAATCGCCGCATCGAGGTCGTGGCGACGGATCGTCGGGGACGCCTCTTCCCGGTCGAGCTTTCCGTCGCCCGGATCGACGACGGCGACGATCTCAGTTTCGTCGGCTTCATCCGCGACATCAGCGATCGCCTGACCGCGCAGCAGGCGCTGCAGGTCGAGCGGGATCGCAGCCAGAGCGTGCTGGACAACATGCTCGACGCCCTGGTGCTGATGGATCGGGACCTGCGGGTGCTGCAGGTCAACCAGGCGGCGCTCCGCATGGAGGGGCGATCTGCGGAGTCCATGCTGGGCAGGACGCACGAGGAGATCTGGCCGGGTCCCGAGGCCGAGCGGCTGCGGCAAAGGTACAGGGAGGTTCTGGGCGCCCAGGTCGCCCTGGCTTTCGAGGAGCCGTGGAATGATGGGCGCGGGACGATGTGGCTGGAGATCCGCGCCCAGCCGACGCCCGAGGGGGTCGCGGTGTTCTATCGCGACGTCACCAAGCGCAAGACCGCCGAAGCGGTGTTGCGGGACAGCGAGGCGCGGCTGCTCACCCTGGCCAATGTGGCGCCCGCCATGGTGTGGATGTCCTCCGATCGTGGCGAGGTCGAGTTTCTCAATGATCGGTGGTTCGCGTTCACTGGCGTCTCGCCGGGCGCCGAAGTCGACCCGGCGTCCCTGTTGCACCCCGACGACGCCGTCCGGGCCGCCAAGATCTGGGAGGGCGCCCTGAAGACGGGCAAGGGCTTCGAGGCCGAGCTGCGCGTACGCCGCGGCGACGGGCAGTTCCGCTGGTTCCTCTCGCGCTCCGAGCCCGTCCTGGATCGGGAGGGCGGCGTCGCCGGGTGGATCGGCGCCAGTATCGACATCGATGATCGTCGCCGGGCGCAGGAACGCCTGGAGCTGATGGTCAATGAGCTGAACCATCGCGTGAAGAACAACCTCGCCGCCGTTCAGTCCCTGGCCGCCCAGACGTTCCGCGGGACCCTGTCGTTGCCCGAGGCCCGCGAGGCGTTCACCGCCCGTCTGATGGCCTTGAGCCGGGCGCACGACATCCTCACGCGTCAGCAGTGGGAGGGCGCGCAACTGGCCAAGATCGCCACGGACGTGCTGGCGCCGAACCTGGCGAACCTCGCGGCGGTGACGCTGGAAGGCCCGCCGGTCTCGCTGGGACCCAACGCCGCCCTGACGCTGTCGATGGCCTTTCACGAGCTCTGCACCAACGCCCTGAAATATGGCGCGCTTTCGAGGCCCGAGGGGCGCGTGGCGCTGACCTGGGCCGTGGAGCCCTCGGGCATGCTGCACCTGACCTGGACCGAGACCGGCGGGCCGAAGGTCTCGCCGCCAGCCGCGACCGGGTTTGGATCGCGGCTGCTCACCCGCAGCCTCGCCGCCGAACTGCGCGGCGTCGTAAGCCTGGCGTTCGACGAGGCCGGCGTCGTCTGCACCATCGACGCGCCGCTGGACCATGGTCGCCTGGCCCCGGCGTCCGCCCTGCCGCAGATCACCTGGCCTCCTGAAGGCGCGTTCTAGATCCTTGCTCTAGCGCATTGTCCGACGACGGACCGGTGTCCCGCGGAAAAGGTTCTAGGAGGACGCCCCGCTTCGGGTCCGGTCCAGTCGGGCCATGGCGTAGAAGATCAGGATGCTGGTCACCACCAGCACGCCGGCCAGGGCCAGCATGGGCGCCAGATCGCTGCCCGTCGCGTCGCGCACCAGCGGCACCAGGTTCTGGGCGATGAAGCCGCCCAGATTACCGATCGCGTTGATCGCCGCGATGCCCGCCGCCGCGCGGGGACCGCTGAGGAAGCTCGGCGGCAGGCTCCAGAACACGGGCTGGGCCGAGAAGATGGCTGGAGCGGCGACGCAGAGCATGGCGAACTTCAGCGCCGCGCCCGGCAGGATCACGCTCAGGGTCAGGGCGACCGCCGCCACCAGGGTCGGTCCGGCGATGTGCCAGGCGCTGGCGCCATGGCGCGCGGCGTGACGCGGGACGAGCCACAGGGCGACGGCGACCAGCAGCCAAGGGATCACATTGACCAGGCCGTTGACGGTGTTGGACACCCCGAACGACTTGACGATGGTGGGCAGCCAGTAGCTGAGGCCATAGGCTCCGAGCGGCATGCCGATATAGAGTCCCGCCAGCAGCAGGACGCGCGGATCGAACATCGCCTTCCAGGCGCCGCGATGGTCATCGACCGCGCCGCCGCGCTCATGGTCCAGCACGCCGGCCAACCACGCCTTTCCAGCCTCAGGCAACCACTTGGCCTGGGTCGGTCCGTCGGGGAGTTTCCACAGGACGTAGGGCGTCAGCAGGACGGCCGGGACGCCGGTGGCCAGGAACACCCACTGCCAGCCCGCCAGGCCCAACACCTGGTCCAGGTCTAGCAGCAGCCCGCCGACGGCCGATCCCACGGCGTTGGCGACCGCGCTGGCGATCATGAACAGGCCCACCATCCGCGCGCGGTGCGCCTGGGGATACCAGAGGGTCAGCACGTAGAGCACGCCAGGGAAGAACCCGGCCTCGGTGACGCCCAGCAGGAAACGCAGGCCGTAGAACATCGCCGCGTTCTGGGTGAAGCCCAGGGCCAGGGTCACCAGCCCCCAGGTGAACATGATCCGGGCGAACCAGACCCGCGCGCCTACCCGGGCCAGGATCAGGTTCGACGGCGCCTCGAACAGGAAGTAGCCGATGAAGAACAGCGACGCGCCCAGCCCGTAGGCGGCCTCGCTGAGCCCCAGGGCCTTCACCATCTCCAGCTTGGCGTAGGAGACGTTCTGCCGGTCGATGTAGGCGATCAGGTACATCAGGCAGAACAGCGGCATCAGCCGCGCGGTGATCCGGCTGACCGTCGCCTTCTCCATTTGGGCCTCGGCGGGTTCAGACATGAGGACGGGCTCCGTGGGTTCCGGCGTCGGGCGGGGTGTCGATGGGGCGCGGCGGCGCGGTGGATTCCCGCTGGATCAGCGCGTGGTCCAGCACATGGTCCGCCGCCGCCCCCCCGGCTGGCGCGGATGAGCGCAGGGCGCGGATCAGTCGGTCCAGCGCCACCGCCGCCATCTGCCGCACCGGCTGGCGCACGGTGGTTAGCGGCGGCCAGAGCGTGGTGGCTACGGTCGCGTCGTCGAAACCCACCACCGTCAGGTCGCGCGGCACGTCGAGGTGTCGACGGTGCGCCACCGACACCGCTGCGGCGGCCATGTCGTCGTTGCTGGCGAAGATCGCCGTGGGCGCCGGGGCGCGATCCAGCAGCCGCTCGGCGGCCCGCAGGCCCGAGTCGTAGGTGAAGGCGCCTTGGGCCAGGAGGAGTTCGGCGCCCGGAACGGCGGCGATAGCGGCGCGCGCCCCCTCCAGGCGCTCGGCGCTGGCGGTCTGGTCGGGATTGCCGGCGATGAAGCCGATCCGCCGGTGGCCCAGGTCCAGAAGGTGCCGGGTCATCGTCCAGCTGGCTTGCCGGTCGTCGATGCGGACATTGATCGCGTCGGCCGCCGGACGTCCGGCGGCGACCACCGCGACGGGCAAGCCGGCGGTCCGGAGGACGCCCAGGACGGCGGCGGATTCACCCAGGGGCGGGGCCAGCACCACGCCCTGGACGCCGGCCGCCAGCAACCTCTCCAGTTCCGCTTCCGCCGGGGGATGGCCGTTTTCGCCGCGGGCCAGGATCAGACGCGCCCCGGCGTTGGTGGCCTCTTCGAACACCCCCACCAGGAAGTCGCTCATGAAGGCCGCGCTGGGATTGGAATAGACCACCCCGATCCGCAACTCGCCGGCCATGACCAGGTTTCGGGCCGCCAGGTTGGGCGCATAGCTGAGTTCCCGGATCGCGGCCTGCACGGCCTCGCGCGTCGTCTCCCGGACACTGGCCCCGTCGTTGATGACGCGAGACACGGTCATGCGAGAGACGCCGGCCCGTTGCGCGACGTCGACGATGGTGGCCCCCCGCGGGCGGTTTGGCTTGCTCAATGGATACCCTTCCCGACGTCCGCCGACGACGCCACCCGCTGCCCGGACCGTTGCACGCGCGTTTCCGGCGCGAGGCCATAGGGGCGGGGCGAACTCGGCATGGCAAGCTGTGGGCGATCCGGGGCGAAAATTCCGCCCGAACGGGAGGAGGGGGTCACCACGGTCGCCGCCCGCGCGCATCTCGACGGACGGATATGCGCTATTGAGCTTCCGCCCGCGTCCCAAAGCTCATCATGCGCGCCGCGATCGCCGCCTGGGTGCGGTTGTGCACGTTGAGTTTCCGCATCACGGCCGTCATGTGCGCCTTGACCGTGGCCTCGGCGATTCCGAGGTCGAAGGCGATCTGCTTGTTGAGCCGCCCGGAATTGACCCCTTCCAGGACCTTCAGCTGGGTCGGTGTGAGTTCGCAAAAGCCGACGTTCAGATCCCCGTCGGCGTCCCGTCGTTTCATCTCGGTCATGGTCATCCCCTGCGTTTTCCTCCTCCGACCAGCCGTCTTGTCACGGTCGGGCTTCCGCCTTGGTCGGTGCGCCGGTCTTTGCCGGCAGGCGGTTCGTGTTCGGCGAACCTAGCGATATTAGTTGGACAGATTCAAGCGTGCTGGTCAATGTTAGCGTGCACAAATCTGATTTTTGGGTCGAGACAAAAAATCTGTCATACAGATTTGTCTCGGAGCGACGGCCCCGGGGCGGAGGGAAAGCGCAGAAAAATGAGCAATTTGCGTGCGTCGGGGACGGCCGCCGGGGCTTCGCGCTCCTGCCGTCGGCAGGTGACCCAGGTGGGTCGTCTCGATCCTCGGCGCGGCGCCGGTGCTGGCCGGCGGGCGTTTTTTATGAAACTTGAAAGCGTGACCGCACCACGGCGGCCGCGTGGGAGACCCATGGGATGAGCCAAGGCCGCCTAGCCGACCGGGCCTATACCGCCATCGTCGAGATGATCAACACCGACGGCCTGGCGGTCGGCGATCGCCTGCCGTCCGAGGCGCGCCTGGCTGAGACGCTGGGCATGTCGCGCACCATCGTGCGTGAAGCCCTGGTGCGGCTGGCCGCCGACAGCATTACCGAGGCCCGGCGCGGGGCCGGATCCTTCGTCAAGAACCGGCCGTCCGACAAGCTGGGCGCCTACATGCCGCTTTCCGAGCTGCCCTCCACGCTGGGCAGCTACGAGGTGCGGTTCGTGCTCGAGGCCGAGGCGGCGCGGCTGGCGGCGGCGCGGCGCTCGGCCGAGGAGATGGTCGGGATCGAGGAGGCGCTGTCGAAGCTACGGGAGGCCCTGCTGTCGAATGCGCCGGCCCACGCCGAAGACATGGAACTGCATCGCCGCATCGTGCAGGCCACCGCCAACCCGGCCTTCCTGGTCACGTTCGAGGCGCTGCAGCCCGATGTCGACCGGATCATGCGGGCAGGGGTCGACATCTCCCGCTCGCGGCCGCCGGAAGCGATCGCCGAGATGATGCGCGAGCACGAGATGATCGTCGAGGCGATCCGCGCCCAGGATGGAGACAGCGCCGCCCTGGCGATGCGCTGGCACCTCTCGCGCGGGCGAAAGCGGCTAATGCCCTGAGGCGCGGATCGCGTCGCCGGCCAGATGGGCGTCGCTGTCCAGCCAGGCCTGGGCTTGATCGCACAGCCGCCCGGGCGGCGCGGCGGCGTCCAGCATGAAGATCGCCTCGTCGGGTCCTGGGCGTTCGAGGGCCGCCAGCTGGCTGTCCAGCAGGCTGGCGGGCATGTAGTGGCCGGAGCGCTGGGTAAGCCGTCGCAGGAGTTCGTCCTGGCCGGCGTCCAGCAGCACGAAGCGGGTGGGAGCTCCGATGGCGGCGCGCAGGCGTTCGCGATAGCCGCGCTTGAGCGCCGAGCAGGCCGCCACGACCCGTCCGCCGGACGCGACCACTTCACCGGCGGCCAAGCCCAGGCGATCGAGCCAGGGCCATCGGTCGGCGTCGTCGAGGGGCTGGCCCGCGCTCATCTTGGCCACGGCCTGGGCGTCGTGGAAGTCGTCGCCTTCCAGGAACGGGCAGTCCAGCCTGCGGGCCAGCAAGGCGCCCAGCGTCGACTTACCACTCCCGCTCACGCCCATGGCGATGACGGCGAAGGGGGCGAGGCGGGGTGGCGGCTGCAAGCGGATCCCTTGATGTCCGGCCAACGGCGATTGATCGACGGGCCGATCCCAGGTTGAGATCGGTTTCTACCGGGCGGGCGACGGGACGTAACTACGACCATGGTCGAGGATGGCCGGCCTGGGCGGTTTCCTTATCCATAAGGGATTGCGACGAGGAGAGCGGCATGAGAGCGGTCCTTTTGGCGGCGTTTCTGGCCATTTCGACGCCGGCCGTGGCCTCGACCGGCTCGGTTCTGCTCACCGCGCCGGTCGATCCGCGCGCGATCACCGTCAAGGCCGTGGGCGACGGTCGCGCGGACGACACCCAAGCCGTCCAGCAAGCCATCGACGCTGCGCGCGACAAGACCGGCCACGGCCTGGTCTTCCTGCCGTCGGGCCGCTATCGCCTGACCCGCAGCATCCTGATCCCGCCGGGGGTACGGATCTTCGGGGTCGGCGCGACCCGGCCGGTGTTCGTGCTGGCGCCCAACACGCCGGGCTTCCAGAAGGGCGTGGGAACGATGATCGTTTTCACGGGCGGCGACCAGTACCAGGTCGGCGACATCCCCGTGCCCGTCCCGACGGTGGTCCCCGCGACCGCCAAGGTGCGCGACGCCAATTCCGGCACCTTCTATTCGGCCATCGCCAACGTTGACGTCGAGATCGGCGAGGGCAATCCCGCCGCCGCGGCGGTCCGGTTCCGCATGGCCCAGCACGCCTTCCTCAGCCACATGGACTTCCGCCTGGGCTCGGCGTTCGCCGGGGTCTACCAGGCCGGCAACATCATGGAGGACGTTCACTTCCATGGCGGCCGCTACGGCATCGTCACCGAGAAGACCTCGCCGGCCTGGCAGTTCACCCTGATCGACTCCACCTTCGACGGCCAGCGCGACGCGGCGATCCGCGAGCACGAGGTCGACCTGACCCTCGTGAATGTGGCCATCAAGAACACGCCGGTCGGCATCGAGATCGACCGCGGCTATAGCGACAGCCTGTGGGGCAAGAACGTCCGTTTCGAGAATGTTTCCAAGGCCGGGATCGTCATCTCCGCCGAAGATAATGTCTTCACCCAGGTTGGCTTCGAGAACGCCGTGGCCGCCAACACCCCGGTGTTCGCCCGCTTCCGCGACAGCGGCAAGACCGTGACCGGCAAGGGCCGCGCCTACAAGGTGGCCTCGTTCACCTACGGCCTGACGCTGCCGGGCCTGGGCCAGATGGGCGAGTACAGGACCAACGTCGACATGACCGCGCTGGCGGCCCTGCCAGCGGCTGCCAAGCCGGCCTTGCGCGCCCTGCCGCCCGTCGCCGACTGGACCAATGTCAGGACGCTGGGCGTGAAGGGCGACGGCCAGGCCGACGACACCGCCGCCCTGCAGAAGGCGATCGACACCCACCCCGTGCTCTACCTGCCGACAGGCTTCTACAAGGTCACCGACACCCTGAGGCTTCGGCCCGACACCGTGCTGATCGGCCTGCATCCGGCCGTGACCCAGCTGGTGATCCCCGACGACAATCCGCGCCACGCGGGCGTCGGACCGGTCGCGCCCGTGCTGGAGACGCCGAAGGGCGGAGACAACGTCCTGTTCGGGCTGGGGATCTTCACCGGGCGCGTCAACCCGAGGGCCTCGGCGCTGCTGTGGCGGTCGGGCGCGGACTCCCAGGTGACCGACGTCAAGATCATGGGCGGCGGCGGCACGCCCACCATGGACGGCAAGTCGCTCGGCGCGGCCCAGGCGCGCAGCGGCGACCCGGTGGCCGACGGCCGCTGGGACGCCCAGTATCCCAGCATCTGGGTGACCGACGGTGGCGGCGGCACGTTCGCCAACGTCTGGAGCCCCAACACCTTCGCCTCGGCGGGGTTCTACATCTCCGACACCAGCACGCCCGGCCATATCTACGAGGTGTCGGTCGAGCACCACGTCCGCAACGAGTTCGTGCTCGACAACGTCCAGAACTGGGAGTTCCTGGCGCCGCAAACCGAGCAGGAGGTCGGCGACGGGCCCGACGCCGTCTCGCTGGAGGTGCGCAACTCGCGCAACATCCTGTTCGCCAACTATCACGGCTACCGGGTGACGCGGTCGTACCACCCCGCCGAGACGGCGGTGAAGCTGTTCAATTCGTCGGACATCCGGTTCCGCAACGTTCACATCAACGCCGAGAGCGGGGTGGCGCTTTGCGACAAGATCGGCTGCGGCACCTATCTGCGGGCCAGCAAGTTCCCGTTCGAGAACGCGATCCAGGATAAGACCCGCAAGCTGGAAGTGCGCGAGCGCGAGTTCGCGGTGCTCGACATCACCGGCAAGGCCTCGCCGGCTCCCGCCGGCGAAGGGAAGGTCCAGAAGCTGGAGAGCGGGTTCTGGTCGATTTCCGGTGCGGCCGTCGGGGCGGACGGGGCGCTCTATTTCGTCGAGAAGCGTTTCCAGCGGATCTATCGCTGGACCCCGGCCAAGGGTCTGGAGGTGGTGCGCGACCATTCGCTGGACCCGACCAACCTGGCCGTGGACCGCTCGGGAAACCTCTTGGTGGTGTCGTCGTACGGACCTCAGGCTTCGGTCTATTCGATCGATCCCGACGGTCCCAAGGACCAGATGACGCTCATCGCGCCCACGCCGTCGGTCTCGCGGCCCGACGCCAAGACCCTGCTGCCAGTCAACTGGTGGAACAACGGCGAGTTCAGGGACCAGTATGATCCGGCCACCGGCCAGTTCACCACCCTGGCCGAGATGTTCGCCCGCGACGTCGGCGCGGCCAAGACCCAGCACTACGTGTCGCCCGACGGCAGCCTGTTGCTGCCCGCCTTCCGGGTGTGGCAGCAGGGACCGTCCGATCATGTCGGCTGGCGCTGGGCCGACAGCCTGCAGGCTCACGGCCTGATCAGCGGGGCGGTCGGCGAGCGGGTCTTCGTCACCAACGAATCCGAGGGCAAGACCTATAGCGGCCGGGTCGGGCCCGGCGGGACGCTGACCGACCTGAAGGTCTTCGCCAATCGCGGCGGCGAGAGCGTCGCGGTCGACGGCCGGGGACGGGTGTTCGTGGCCAACGGTCAGATCTTCCAGTACGAACCGGACGGCCGGCTGGCGGGCCGGATCGACGTGCCGGAGCGGCCGCTGCAACTGATCTTCGGCGGCGAGGGCGGCAAGACCCTGTTTGTCCTCACCCATCATTCGCTCTACGCCGTGACGCCCTGACAGAGACCCCGAGTACGAAAGACGGCTCATGAAAAGCTGGCTCACCGCGCCCTGCGCGGCCCTGATCGCCCTGTTCGTGGCGGCGAGCGGACCGGCGGCGGCTTCGGCCTCGATCTTCGCGACGGCGCCCGATGATCCGGCCGCCGTCGTGGTCCGGGCCAAGGGCGACGGCCGCGCCGACGACAGCGCCGCTCTCCAGGACGCGATCGACGCGGCCGCGGCCAAGCCGGGCGGCGGTCTCGTCTTCCTGCCTTCGGGCCGTTACCGCATCAGCAGGACGCTCTTCCTCTGGCCGGGGGTGAGGATGTTCGGGGTCGGCGCCGCCCGTCCGCGGATCCTGCTGGGCGACGGGACGCCCGGCTTCCAGAAGGGCGTGGCCAACATGGTGATCTTCGCCGGAGCCAAGCCCGATCCGGCGCGTCGCGTGCCGTTCCCGCCGCCGGGCAGCGTGCCGTTCAACAAGGACGTCGCCGACGCCAATTCCGGCACCTTCTATTCGGCGATGAGCAACATCGACTTCGAGATCGGCAAGGGCAATCCGGCGGCGACCGCGATCCGCTTCCACGCTGCCCAGCACGCCTATCTCAGCCATATGGACTTCGACATCGGCTCGGGCCTGGCGGGCCTGTACCAGGTCGGCAACATGGCGCAGGACCTGCACTTCAGGGGCGGGCGCTACGGCGTCCTGGCCGAGAAGACCTCACCGGCCTGGGGGTTCGTGCTGCTGGACTCGACCTTCGAGGGCCAGCGTGACGCGGCGATCCGCGAGCACGAGGCGGGCCTGACCCTGGTCAATGTGGCCATGCGGAACACCCCGATCGGGATCGACATCGATCGCGGCTATGGCGACTGGCTATGGGGCAAGGACGTCCGCTTCGAGGACGTCTCGAAGGCCGCCGTCGTCATTTCCAACGAGAACAACGTCTACACCCAGGTCGGTTTCGAGAACGCGGTCGCCGCCAACACCCCGGTGTTCGCCCGCTTCCGCGACAGCGGCAGGACCGAGCCGGGCAGGGGGCGCGCCTATCGCGTCGCGGCGTTCAACTACGGCCTGACTCTGCCGGGCCTCGGGCGGATGGGCGAGTACAGGACTACCATGCAGGCCGAGGCCATTCCGGCCCTGCCGGCGCGGCGCGCCCCGGCGATCCGGGCTTTGCCGGTCATGTCCGATTGGGTGAATGTGCGGTCCTTGGGGGCCAAGGGCGACAACGCCGCCGACGACACGGCCATCGTCCAGAAGGCGATCGACACCCACCGGGTGGTCTATTTCCCGACCGGCTTCTACCGCGTCACCGACACGCTGAAGCTCCGGCCGGACACCGTGCTGATCGGCCTGCATCCCAGCCTCACCCAGATCGTGCTGCCCGATGGAACGCCCGGCTATCAGGGCGTCGGCGCGCCCAAGGCGCTGGTCGCCTCGGCCGCCGGGGGCGACAACATCGTCTCGGGCCTGGGCCTCAACACCGGCGGGATCAATCCCCGGGCCACGGCCCTGCTATGGACGGCGGGCGCCAACTCGCTGGTCGAGGACGTCAAGTTCCAGGGCGGCCACGGCACGAACCTGTATGATGGCGCGCGGTTCAATCCCTACAACGCCAACGCCACGGCCGACGCCGATCCGGCCAAGCGCTGGGCGGGGCAGTATCCCAGCCTGTGGATCACCAACGGCGGCGGCGGGACCTTCTCCAACCTCTGGAGCCCCAGCACCTACGCCTATTCGGGGATCTACGTGTCTGACACCGACACGCCCGGCCACGTCTACCAGGCCTCGGTCGAGCACCACATGCGCACGGAGATCAGCCTCAATCGGGTCGCCAACTGGGAATTCCTGGCGCCGCAGACCGAGGAGGAGGCCGGGGAGGGCGAGGACACCGTGTCGCTGGAGATCCGCGACTCCCACGACATCCTGCTGGCCAACTATCATGCCTATCGCGTCACCCGGACGCGCAAGCCGGCGGCGGCTGCGGTCAAGGTCTATAACTCGCGGGACATCCGCTTCCGCAACGTGGCGGTGAACGGCGAAAGCGGCTTTTCGACCTGCGACGAGAACGGCTGCGCGACCTTCCTGCGACTGACCAAGTATCCGTACGAGAACGCGATCAAGGACGTCACCAGCGGGCTGGAGGCGCGCGAGCGCCAGTTCGCCGTCCTCGACCTGGTCGCCGCCCCAACGCCCGTCGCGCCCTCGACCTTCCCCGCCGGCGCCCGGGTCGAAAGGCTTGCGGACGGCTTCTATTCCCTGGGCGGCGGCGCCGTGGACGCGGCCGGGACGCTGTACTTCACCGATCGCCGCCACCAGCGCATCTACAGCTGGTCCGACGCGCGCAAGCTGTCGATCGTGCGCGACAACACGCTGGACCCGGTCAACCTGGCCGTCGACGGCTCAGGGAACCTGCTGGTGCTGTCGTCGGACGGCCGCGACGGCACGGTCTACAGCTTCAAGCCGGGCGATCCCGACACCAAGGTCACGGTGATCGCGGCGACGGCGGCCGCCGACCATCCGGCCGCGATCACGGTGCTGCCGGTCAACTGGTGGAACAATGGCGAGTTCAAGGACCAGCTCGACCCGCGGACCTACCAGTTCACCACCCTGGCCGAGATGTTCGCCCGCGACATGGCGCTGCCCAAGCCCAAGGCGTACGTGTCGCCGGACGGCAGCCTGGCCTTGCCCGCCTATCGCGTGTTCCAGCAGGGACCGCCCGATTTCCGGGGATTGCGCTTCTCGGATGCGCTGGACACCTACGGCTTCACCACGGCCAAACCGGGCCAGCGGGTGTTCGTCACCAACAGCTCGGAGAACAAGACCTACAGCGGGCTGGTCGGCGCGCAGGGGACAGTCACGGACCTGAAGGCCTTCGCGGATCGCGGCGGCGAAAGCGTCGCGACAGATGGGGAAGGGCGCGTCTATGTCGCCAACGGACAGGTGTTCGTCTACGCCCCGGACGGGCGCGAACTGGGGCGCGTGGACATTCCCGAGCGACCGCTACAACTGGTTTTCGGCGGCCCCGACCAGCGGACTCTGTTCGTCCTCACCCATCACGCGCTGTACGCGGTTCGGCGCGACTAGGCTCGACGACGGGGCCCCGACGCACCCCTCGCCCGGCGGCCGATCACCCGACGTACGACCATGGTCGTAATGGTTCACGCCTCTTTTGTCTGACAGTTTTCCCGCAGGCCATCGTCGATGGACTCAACGAAAAACGGGAGGCAGCAGGATGCGTGGTGTCGGACCATCCTTTTTGAACGCTTTGTTCGCGACCAGCGCAGTCGCGGTGTTACTGTCGGCGGGGGCCGCCAGCGCGCAGACCGAGCCGGCCCCCGCGCCGGCCGACCCGGCCTCCGCCACCGCCCTGTCCGAGATCGTGGTCACCGGTACGCGCATCCGGTCTACCGGCTTCACCGCGCCGACGCCGACCCAGGTCCTGGGCCAGGCGGACCTGGAACGTGCAGCCCAGCCGAACATTTTCACGGCCATCACCCAACTGCCGTCGCTGCAGGGTTCGACCGGCGCGACCACGGGCACGTTCAGCACCTCCAGCGGCCAGCAGGGGCTTTCCTCGTTTTCGCTGCGCGGCCTGGGCACCATCCGCACCCTGACCCTGCTGGACGGCCAACGGGTCGTGCCGGCCAACGTCACGGGCGTGCCGGACATCAGCCTGTTCCCGCAGTTGCTGGTCGAGCGGGTGGACGTGGTGACCGGCGGCGCCTCGGCCTCCTACGGCTCCGACGCGGTCGGCGGCGTGGTCAACTTCATCACCAACAAGAAGTTCGAGGGCTTCAAGGCCAACGTCCTGACCGGCGTCACGACCTATGGCGACAACCACCAGTGGCTGGCCCAGGTCGCCGCCGGCAAGAACTTCATGGATGACCGTCTGCACGTGCAGGTCAGCGGCGAATACGACTGGGAAGAGGGCGTCCCGGCGGGCGGCTTCGGCGAGGACGCGCCCGGCAGCCGCGACTGGTACACCACCGCCACCCTGGTCAACCGCGGGGTCACCAACGACGGCTCGCCGCAGTACCTCTATCGCGAGCATGCTCAAGCCTATCAGTACACCAAGTACGGCCTGATCAGTAACGGCCCGCTACAGGGCACGGCCTTCGACCTCAGCGGCAATCCGTTCCAGTTCCAGTACGGTGGTGGCGGCGTGCCCGCCAAGAACGCCGCCGGCACGGTCAGCGGCTGCTACTCGAACGGCGGCTTCTGCGTCGGCGGCGATCTGTCGGGCAATGTCGGCGTCGGCACGTCGCTGCAATCGCGGCTGAAGCGCATGAACGCCTACACCCGCGTGGGCTTCGATCTCGACGCCAACAACGAGATCTACGCCACGTTCAACGCCGCCCGGGTGGAGAGCAGCAACCAGCCCAATCCGGGTGCGGCCACGACCAATCTGACGATGTCGTGCTCGAATCCGTATCTGCCGGCGTCGGTCGTCGCGGCCTGCGCGGCCAACGGCATTACGACCTTCAACTTCGGCACCAGCAACGCCCAGCTGCCGCGCAACATCTCGGTTCACCCGACCCGAACCCAGTATCGCGGCGTGATCGGCGCCGACGGCAAGTTCAACGCCCTGGGCAAGGAATGGCGCTACGACGCCTATTACGAGCACGGCGAGAACACGACGAACATCCACGTTCGCGACATCCTGCTGATGCCGCGTTATCGGGCGGCCATCCAGGCGACGACCGTGAACGGCCAGATCGTCTGCGCCGATCCCGTGGCGCGCGCCAACGGCTGCGTACCGATCAACATCTTCGGCGGCCAGCGCCCCAGCGACGCCGCCCTGGCCTACATCACGCCCGCGAACGGCCCGTACCAGCACTCTGTCCAGAAGCAGGACGTCGCCAGCATCAACTTCAGCGGCGAGCCCTTCTCGCTGTGGGCCGGCCCCGTGTCCCTGGCGTTCGGCGGCGAGTGGCGCAAGGAGCAGTACCACGTCCAAGGCGACCCCTACGGCGACGGCAATACGGACTCCCCGAACACCGCCGACTATCCGGCCGACCCGGTTCTCACGCCGTCCGGCGCCAACTGGTTCGCGGGCAACTATCACTCCGGCGCCGGCGAGTACTCGGTGAAGGAAGCCTATGCGGAAGTGAACATTCCGCTCGTCAACTCCGAAGTCGCCGGCAAGGCCAACCTCAACATGGCCGGCCGCTGGACCGACTACAGCACCTCGGGCACCGTCTACACCTGGAAGGTCGGCGGCACTTGGGACACCCCGGTCGACGGCGTCCGTCTCCGGGCGGTGACCTCGCGTGACGTGCGGGCGCCGAACCTGTCGGAACTGTTCGCCGCACCGGTCACGACCACTCTGCCGAACTTCACCAATCCGTTCACCGGCGGCGCGCTGACGCTTCTCCAGAACGTGGTGGGCAACCCGGACCTGAAGCCCGAAATCGCCAAGAACACCACCGTCGGCGTCGTACTCTCGAACCCGCGTTGGCTGCCGGGCTTCAGTGTGTCGGTCGACTGGTACAACATCGTCCTGAACGGCGGAATCTCCAGCCTGGGCGCCCAGCAGATCGTCAATTTCTGCTTCTCGGGCCTGCAGCAGTTCTGCGGCGCCTTCAACTTCGCGCCGGCGCAGGGCTCGCCCTATGTGAACGCCCAGACCTTCAACCTGGCCTCGATCAAGACCAGCGGCTTCGACATCGAGAGCAGCTACCGTTTCGAGGTGCCCAGCGTGCCCGGTCGCTTCACCGTCCGGGGCCTGGCGACGAACACGCACAAGTTCGTCACCAACCCCGGCATCCCTGGGGCCGTCGCCGTCGACTCGGCCGGCCAGAATTCCGGCGCCACGCCAGACTGGAAGTTCCTGGCCATCCAGTCCTGGGACACCGACCGCTTCGCCCTCAGCGTACAGGAGCGCTGGTTCAGCGACGGCACCTTCGGCGGCACCACGACCCAGTACGTCGAATGCCAGGCCGGCAGCTGCCCGGTCTCGACCGCCAGCCGACCGACCATCGACTACAACCACATGAAGGGCGCGACCTATGTCGACGTCAGCGGTTCGTACAAGTTCGGCAAGGGGCTGCAGGCCTATTTCAAGGTGGACAACCTGCTGAACCGCGACCCGACGCCGTCGCCGCAGACCAACACCGGCCTGGACGCCAATCCGGCGCTCTACGACCTGCTCGGCCGCTTCTATCACGTCGGCCTGCGCTACAGCTTCTAACTCAGTCGCCCACCACCTCCCCCTGGGCGGCCGCCCGGGTCGGCACGGCTCCCCCGCCGGTCCGACCCGGGCGTTTTCTCGTGAGGGGTATCGGGCCTGAACGCCCCGGCGCCGCGGCCGATCAGTCGGCGCGCGACCGGGGAACCACGCTGATCTTGCCGCCGGCTTCCAGCGTGGCCAGTTTGACGGTCTCGATCTGGTCGACCTGTTCCATCCGTAGCCCCTCTGCCAGATCGGTCCGGCCAATGCTGTGGCGGCGCATGGCGGCCTCGTCCGCCACGCCGTCGCGCACCAGGGTCACCGGCGCCCCTTTCATCAGTCGCGCCAGCAGACTCCAACGCAGCGTCGCCATGGCCAGCAGGCGATGCAGGACGACGACGACCAGGGTCGCGGCCAGGCCAGGAAAGAACGGCGCCTTGCCGGTCATGGCGCGGCTGATGTTCGAGCCGATGATCAGCGCCACGATGATGTCCAGCGGCGTGATGCTGGAAAAGGTCCGGCGACCGGCGATGCGGATGCAGATCACGCCGAACAGGAACAGGATCACCGCCCGCACGCACAGCTGGGCGACCGTGGCGTCGCCGTTGTCCGGACCGATCAGGAGGCGGAAGGTTTCCATCCACTCCGAACGCCCGCGGGCCGGTTGTGGTTCGGCCCTGGCGCGCCTCGGTACCAGCACGCTGAACGCCTTGATGAAACCTTCCGGTCGCAAGGCGGACTGAAGGCGAGGGCGAACCTTTCGAACGGCGCCGGAGTTAGGAGGTCTGGAAACGCGACCGAAGAGGACTCCTCATGAAACGCTATGCCTATGCTTGGCTGACCGGGCTTTTCTTCCTGGTTTCGATCATGGGACACTGGATCTTCGGCTGGTTCGCCTTCGTCGACGAACAGCAGGCCCTGCACCAGGCGCCCAGCCTGACGCCCTATCTGGTCGAGATGGGCCGCGACACCTTCGAGAACTGGCAGTCGGAGTTCCTGCAACTCATCTGGCAGGTCGTGGGCCTGGCCTATTTCCTCTATGTCGGCTCGCCCGCCTCCAAGGAGAACGACGACCGCAGCGAGGCCAAGCTGGACGTCCTGATCCGCCTGCAGGCCGGCGAGAAGGCCGAGGACATCATCGCCGACATCGACCGTCGCTACCTTCGCGCCGGCGGACATTCCAAGCCCCACGGACACACCGACGCCAACCTCGCCTCCGGGCGCGAGTAACATAGGACATCCCGGCGCCGTCCGGAGGGGCGGGGCGGGAACGCCGGCTTGCGTCGCTGGTTGATCGGGGACTCTGGAGGATCGCCATGCCCGATCATGTCATCGCTCTCGAATTCAGCTTGCGGAAGGCGGCCGCGCGATGATCGAAGACCTGCGCCCGCTCGCCGTGGTCACCGGCGCCTCGTCCGGCATTGGCTACGAACTGGCCAGGCTGGCGGCCGAGGACGGCTACGACCTGGTGATCGCCGCCGATGCGCCCTCGATCGTCGAGGCCCAGGCCAGCCTTGAGCACTACGGAACGCGTGTGGATGCGCTGCAGGTAGATCTGGCGACCACCCAAGGTGTCGACCAGTTGCTGGGCCTGATCGGCGCTCGCCCCGTGGACGCCCTGATGGCCAATGCCGGCCGCGGGCTGGGCCACGGCTTTCTCGATCAGGACTGGGACGACGCCCGGCGCGTGCTCGACACGAACGTCACCGGCACGATCTACCTGATCCATAGGGTCGGCCGGCGCATGCGGGACCGCGAGCGCGGCAGGATCCTGATCACCGGCTCGATCGCCGGCCTCATACCGGGCTCGTTCCAGGCGCTCTACAACGCCTCCAAGGCTTTCCTGGACAGCTTCTCCTGGGCGCTGCGCAACGAGCTGAAGGACACCGGCGTGACGGTCACCTGCCTGATGCCGGGTCTTACAGACACTGAATTCTTCGAACGCGCCGGCATGCTCGACACCGGGTTCGGGGCGGATCCGAAGAAGGCCGATCCGGCCGACGTCGCCAAGATCGGCTACGGAGCCATGCTGAAGGGCGAGGGCGACGTGGTGACCGGCTTCGCCAACAAGCTGCAGGCGGCCATGGCCGCGGTGGCGCCGCAGAGCGTTCTGGCCGAGCAGCATCGCAAGATGGCCGAACCCGGATCTGGAGAGCGCTGATGTCGGAAGAGAAGTCGCAAACGCCCACCGCAACCGACGAGCCTGCGGACCCGCCCGGCGGCCTTGAGGCGCCGCTCCATCCCAGCGCGGATCCCACCAGGAAGACCACCCACACTTCGGATCCTACAGCGGACGATCCGGGCAACGGCGCCGACTAGTCGGATCGGCGTCCCCGCCAAACTGAGGAACAGCTCCGGGCGTCCGCCATCGGCGAACGCCCGGAAGCTCATGCGTCGCCTCAGTTCAGGTCCAGCCGATCGGCGTTCATGACCTTGTTCCAGGCGGCCACGAAATCCTTCACGAACTTGGCCTGGGAGTCGGCGCAGGCATAGACCTCGGCGAAGGCCCGCAACTCGGCGTGCGACCCGAAGATCAGGTCGACGCGGGTGGCGGTCCATTGGGGCTGACTGCTCTGGCGATCATGGCCGGCGAAGGCGTTGACGGCCGTAGGGCTCCAGGCCGTGCCCATGCTGAGCAGGTTCACGAAGAAGTCGTTCGTCAGGACGCCCACGCGGTTGGTGAACACGCCCGCCTGGGAGCCGCCGGCGTTGGCTCCCAGGACCCGAAGGCCGCCGACCAGCACCGTCAGCTCCGGTCCGGACAGGCGCAGCAGCTGCGCCCGATCGACCAGGGCCTCCTCGGGCGCCATGAACTGCGGGCCCTCGCGGCGATAGTTGCGGAAGCCATCCGACAGGGGCTCCAGCGGCGCGAACGAGTCGGCGTCGGTCTGCTCGGCCGAGGCGTCCATGCGCCCCGGCGTAAAGGGAACCTCCACCTCCGTGCCGGCGTCCTTGGCCGCCTTCTCGATGGCCGCGGCCCCGCCAAGGACGATCAGGTCCGCCAGCGAGATCTTCTTTCCGCCGCCGGCCGAGGCGTTGAATTCGGCCTGGATCGCTTCCAGCGTCGCCAGCACCTCGGCCAGGGTCGGCGGATCGTTCACCTCCCAGTCCTTCTGCGGCGCGAGGCGAATGCGCGCGCCATTGGCGCCGCCGCGCTTGTCGGAGCTGCGATAGGTCGAGGCCGACGCCCAGGCGGTCGAGACCAACTGCGCGACGGTGAGCCCCGAAGCCAGGATCTTGGCCTTCAGCGCCGCGATGTCCTGGGCGTCGACCAACGGGTGGTCCACGGCCGGGATCGGGTCCTGCCAGATCAAGGTCTCCTGCGGGACCAGCGGACCCAGATAGCGCCCGATCGGGCCCATGTCGCGGTGGGTCAGCTTGAACCAGGCGCGGGCGAAAGCGTCGGCGAACTGATCGGGGTTCTCGTGGAACCGGCGCGAGATCTTCTCGTATTCGGGGTCGAAGCGCAGGGCCAGGTCCGAGGTCAGCATCCTGGGCGGATGCCGCTTGGCGCCGTCATGGGCGTCCGGGATGTCGGCCTCGGCGTTCTTGGCCTGCCATTGCTGCGCCCCGGCCGGGCTCCTGGTCAGCTCCCACTCGTGCTTGAAGAGGTTGTCGAAGAAGTGGTTGCTCCACTTCGTCGGCGTCTGGCTCCAGATCACCTCGGGGCCGCCGGTGATGGCGTCGGCGCCGAAACCCGTCCCGTGCTTGCTCTTCCAGCCCAGGCCCTGCGCCTCGATGCTTTCGCCCTCCGGCTCGGGGCCGACGAACGAGGGATCCCCGGCGCCGTGGGTCTTGCCGAAGGTGTGGCCGCCGGCGATCAGGGCGACGGTCTCCTCGTCGTCCATGGCCATGCGGGCGAAGGTGTCGCGGATGTCGCGCGCCGAGGCCACGGGGTCGGGATTGCCGTTCGGACCCTCGGGGTTGACGTAGATCAGGCCCATCTGCACCGCGCCCAGCGCCGAATGCAGCTGGCGTTCGCCGCTGTAGCGCTCGTCGCCCAGCCAGGAGCCCTCGGGACCCCAGAACAGTTCCTCGGGCTCCCAGGTGTCGGCCCGGCCGCCGCCGAAGCCGAAGGTCTTGAAGCCCATGGACTCCAGGGCGACGTTGCCGACCAGGACGTAGAGGTCGGCCCACGAGATCTTGCGGCCGTACTTCTGCTTGATCGGCCACAGCAGCCGGCGCGCCTTGTCCAGGTTGGCGTTGTCGGGCCAGCTGTTGAGCGGGGCGAAGCGCTGCTGCCCGCCGCCCGCGCCGCCGCGGCCGTCGGCGATGCGATAGGTGCCGGCGCTGTGCCAGGCCAGGCGGATGAACAGACCGCCATAGTGCCCGAAGTCGGCCGGCCACCAGTCCTGGGTGTCGGTCATCAAGGCGTGCAGGTCGGCGATGACCGCATTCAGGTCCAGGCTCTTGAATTCCTCGGCGTAGTCGAACGTCTCGCCCATCGGGTTGGAGCGCGGCGAATGCTGGTTGAGGCTCTCGAGGCGCAGGTTCTGCGGCCACCAGTCGCGGTTGCCCCTGGGCCGGCCGTGGCCCACCGGGCACTGGCCGCCGGCGCTGTCTTCGACCTTGGCGTCCATCGTCTTTCTCCGCGTTGGCTTGTGTCTGCTCGCCGACATCGGCGCCTGCCTAGACAACGCTCTTCTCGTCATAGGTAAAATTGATTGTTCCTATCAGACCGATAGGCGAAACCTTGAGGGGGAAAGGGAGGCGGAGACTCCGCTGGATTGGGACGACGCATTTTGGCGGTCCTCCTCACGGAGAACCGCCGGGCTGGCTTCACCTGGTTCCGGATCTTAGGCGATCAGTTCGTACGCCGGCAGGGTCAGGAACTCCTCCAGCGTGTCGGACAACACCATCTGCGAGAACAGCAGGGCCGCGTCTTCCAGGCGCGGCGAGGGGAAGTCGCGGCGCAGGTCGGCCATCTCCTCGGTCAGCAGGCTGACGAACAGCTGCGAACTCATCTGTCGGCCGTCGGCCAGGTCGGCGCTCAGGCGGATCCACTGCCACAGCTGGGTGCGGCAGATCTCGGCCGTGGCGGCGTCCTCCATCAGGTTGTAGAGCGGCACGGCGCCGCGGCCTTCGATCCAGGCCTGGGTGTAGCGCACGCCGACGCGGATGTTCTCGCGCACGCCGGCCTCGGTTCGCTGGCCGTCGTGCAACTCCAGCATCTGGGCCTGGGTGATCGTCAGGTCCGTCAGGCGCTTGTCCAACTGGTTCGGCGTCGGCATCAGGCGGTCGAAGACTTCCATGGCCACGGGCACCAAGTCGGGGTGGGCGACCCAGGTGCCGTCGTGGCCGGCCCCGGCCTCGCGCTCCTTGTCGGCCCGGACCTTGGCGAACGCGGCCTGGTTGGCGGCCTCGTCGCCCTTGACCGGAATCTGGGCCGCCATGCCGCCCATGGCGAAGGCCCCGCGCCGGTGGCAGGTCTGGATCAGCTTCAGCGAATAGGCGCCCAGAAAGGCTTTGCCCATCACCATGGCCGAACGATCCGGGGTCAGGAATTCCGGCCGGCGGCCCAGGCGCTTGATGAACGAGAAGATGTAGTCCCAGCGGCCGCAGTTCAGGCCCGCCATGTGGTCGCGCAGCTCATGGATGATCTCGTCCATCTCGAAGGCGGCGGGGATGGTCTCGATCAGCACCGTGGCCTTGATCGTGCCGACCGGCAGGCCCAGGGCCGCCTGGGCGTGGACGAACACCTCGTTCCAGAGACGCGCCTCCAGGTGGCTCTCCAGCTTGGGCAGGTAGAAGTAGGGACCCGAGCCCTGGGCCAGCGTGGCCCGGGCGTTGTGGAACAGGTAGAGGCCGAAGTCGAACAAGGCCCCACTGACGGGCTGGCCATCCACTTCCATGTGCTGTTCAGGCAGATGCCAGCCACGGGGGCGGATTTTCAGGACGGCTGGGTTGGCTCCCAGCGCATAGCGCTTGCCGGACTTGGGATCGACGTGGGTCAGGTCTCCCGCCCAGCGATCCTTCAGGTTGACCTGGCCCTCCAGGACGTTGGTCCAGGTGGGCGAGGTGGCGTCCTCGAAGTCGGCCATGAACACCTTGGCCCCGCAGTTGAGGGCGTTGATGATCATCTTGCGGTCGACCGGGCCGGTGATTTCGACCCGGCGGTCCCGCAGGTCGGCCGGGATCGGCGCGACCGTCCAGTCGGCGGCCCGCACCTCGGCGGTTTCCGGGAGGAAGTCCGGCAGCTCGCCGGTGTCGAAGCGGGCTTGGCGGGCGACGCGGGCCGCCAGAAGCTCGCGCCGGCGGACGTCGAACCGCCGATGCAGGTCGGCCACGAAGGCCAGGGCCTCGGGCGTCAGGATCTCCACCGCGCGGCCCTCGACAGGACCGTTGATCTGGATGTTGGCGGCGATGTCGAGGGGCATGGCGTCTTCCGTGGGTGTGGGATGCGGCGGGTACTGGTGAGAACCGAAACCTCGTCCTTCGACAAGCTCAGGATGAGGTTTCGAGTTCGGCCTCGGCAATGGTCCTCATCCTGAGCCTGTCGAAGGACGAGGACCACGCAAGGCCTATCAGGCGCTCTTGGCGGCGCCATTGGGACGGACGGTCGGGACGATCTGGTCGCCCCAGTTGCCCGCGCCGTCGTGGTGGCGCGAGGTGCGCACCAGTTCGACCGAGTAGCCCGCGGCGATCGCGCGCTGCACGGCCTCGTTCAGCCGGTGAGCCGCCTCGGCCACCCGATCGACCGCCCGTTGCTGGTCGGTGGGGTTCGGCATGGCGGCGGGAGCAAATTGCGTGGCGGTCATGATGGACTCCTTGATCGGGTAGAGAGGGAAGGGAGGTTTCGCCGGCTATTCGGCGGCGAACTGGTTCATGGTGTTGGCGTGGCCGCCAGCCTTCAGGGCGCGCTCGCCGGCGACCATTTCCTTGAAGCTGTCGCCCAGGTCCGAGCCGACCTCGTGCTGGTGCTTGACCGCCGAGACGCCGCGGCGGATCTCTTCGCGCTGCACCGAATTGACATAGGCCTTCATCCGGTCGTCGCCGAAATAGCCGCGCGACAGCTCGTCCATGCTCTTGGCCGTCAGGTGGAAGGTCGGCAGGGTGATCAGGTTGTGGAACACCCCGGCGCGGGCCGAGATGTCGACCTGGAAGCGGGCCAGGCGCTCGTCGGTCTCGCGGCCCAGGTCGCTGGCGTCGAACTCGGCCGACATCAGGGCCGCGCCGTCGGGATAGCTGTCCTTGTGGATCTTGCCTTCGGCGATCCACTGTTCGCGCACCTGGCGGCGCAGGTTCAGGGTCCAGTTGAACGACGGCGAGTTGTTGTAGGTCAGCTTGGCGTTCGGCACGACCTTGCGGATCTCGGCGACCATGGAGGCGATCTCGTCGACATTGGGCGTGTCGGTCTCGATCCACAGCAGGTCGGCGCCGCCCTGCGTCAGCGAGGCGATGCAGTCCTCGATCACCCGGGCCCGGCCGGTGCCCTCCTGGAAGGCGAACAGGCCGTTGGGCATGCGCACGGGCTTTTCGAACCGGCCGTCGCGATACAGCGCCAGCTCGCCCGGCAGGATCGGGTTGCCTTCGGTAATGGCCTCGGTCTTCAGCCACTTGATGTAGTCGCTGGCCAGGTCGCCCGGCTCCTGGCTGACCGGCACCTTCTGGGTCAGGCCCGCGCCCAGGCTGTCGGTGCGGGCGACGATGACGCCCTCGTCGACGCCCAGTTCCTCGAAGGCCAGGCGGCAGGCGCGCAGCTTCTCGATGAAGTCCTCGCGCGGCACGGTGACCTTGCCGTCCTGGTGGCCGCACTGCTTGGCGTCCGAGACCTGATTCTCGATCTGCAGGCAGCAGGCGCCCGCCTTGATCATCTCCTTGGCCAGCAGGTAGGTGGCGTTCTCGTTGCCGAAGCCGGCGTCGATGTCGGCGATGATCGGCACGACGTGGGTCTCGAAGCCGTCGATGGCCGCGATCGCCGCCGTCTCGGCCGCCTTGTCGCCAGCCTCGCGCGCGGTCTTCAGGGTCTTGAACAGGTCGTTGATCGCCACCTCGTCGGCCTGGCGCAGCGAGACGTAGATCTCTTCGATCAGGTCGACCACCGAGGTCTTCTCGTGCATCGACTGGTCGGGCAGGTGGCCGAAGCGGTTGCGCAGGCCCGCCACCATCCAGCCGGACAGATAGACGTAGGCGCCCTTGGTCGTGCCGCGCAGGCGCTTGACCGACTTGATCATCTGCTGGGCGTGGAAGCCCGACCAACAGCCCAGCGACTGGGTGAACTTGCCGGCGTCGGCGTCGTAGGCGGCCATGTCGGCGCGCATGACGCCGGCCATTTCGCGGGCGATGTCCAGGTGGGTGGAGAAGGTGTTCTGCAGCTTCAACTGGATGATGTCATCCACCGCGACGCCGCCTGGCGTGACGCCCTGGGGATAGCGGGCCAGCAGCTCTTGGCGGAGTTGGGCGTAGGTCTTGCGCAGCGTCATGGCTCTTTTTCGTCCCATCGTCGGCTCGGCCAGTGACGGCCGGGCGGAAAAGTTCGTGGGGAGAGCTTGGGTCGCGACGCGGTCGGCGTCGAACCTATTGAAGGCAATTTGTCACAAACCGACTTTGTAATCTTTGTAAATCCATGACAACATGACTACATGGCGACCCACGACAAGAAGCTGTTTCTCGGCGGCCGGCTCAAGCGGCTGCGGCGCGACCTGGGGGTCACCCAGAGCCGCATGGCCGAGAACCTGGGCGTCTCGGCCAGCTACCTGAACCTGCTGGAGCGCAACCAGCGGCCGGTCACCGCCCAGATCCTGCTGCGCCTGGCCGACGCCTACGACCTGGACCTGCGCAGCCTCTCGGCGGACGATCCGGGCGGCGGGGCGGGACTGGATGAGGTGCTGGCCGACAAGATGTTCGCCGACCTGGGCGTCAGTCGTCACGAGGCCGCCGAGGTGGCCGAGCTGTCGCCGGGCATCGCCGAGGCCATGGCGCGCCTCTATCGCGCCTATCTGGATCGTGGCCGGCTGATCGACCTGGGCGCCTTCGAGCGGCCGGACGGGGCCACGCCGGTCTCGTCCAGTTCGCCGACCGACTGGGTCCGCGACCTGGTGGGCTCGCAGCGCAACCACTTCGCCGAACTGGAGACCGCGGCCGAGCCGATCGTCGCGGCGATGAAGGCCGACCCTCAGGACCTGGGACCCGCCGTCCGCGCCCGGCTGCTGGAGCGCTTCGGAATCCAGGTTCGGGTCATGCCGGTCGAGACCATGACCGGCTCGCTGCGGCGCTACGACCATCACCGCAAGCGGCTGATGCTGTCGGAGACCCTGGCGCCGGCCAGCCGGATCTTCGCCATGTGCTACCAGCTGGGCCTGATGGAGGCGGGCGAGACCTTGTCGGTCCTGACCGATCGCTTCCAGGCCCCAGACCGCGCCACCCGCCAGCTGCTCAAGGTGTTCCTCGACAACTACCTGGCCGCGGCGATCATGACCCCGTACGAGCCGTTCCTGGCGGCCATGGAGGCCAGCGGCTACGACATCGAGCGGGTGCGCTCGCGGTTCGGCATCAGCTACGAGCAGGCCGCCCAGCGCCTGACCACCCTCAGCCGGCCCGGGTCGCGTGGCGTGCCCTTCTTCATGATGCGGCTCGATGCGGCCGGCAACATCTCCAAGCGGTTCGCGGCCGGGCCGTTCCCGTTCTCGCGGTTCGGCGGCGCCTGTCCGCGCTGGAACGTCCACGACAGCTTCAAGACGCCGGGGCGGATCGTCACCCAGGTGATCGAGACCCCCGACCGCGAACGCTACTTCACCCTGTCGCGCACCGTGCGGCGGGTGTCGGGCCTGCAGGCGGGGCTGGAGGACGAACTGGTCGTGGGGCTGGGCTGCGAGCTCAAGCACGCCGGCAAGCTGGTCTACGCCCGGGGGCTGGACATCGCCGCGCCGGCGGCCGTGGAGATCGGCCCCTCGTGTCGGATCTGCGAGCGCCCGGCCTGCCCGCAACGGGCCGCCGCGCCGATCAACCGGACCTTGCTGGTCGAGGAGTCCAGCAAGGCCCTGTCGCCGTTCCCGTTCGTGGCCTGAGGCGTCTCAGGGCTGCTCGGCCAGGCTGAAGATCTGTTCGGCCGGCGTCCATTTCTCGCCCGGCGCGGCCCAGGGCAGGGCCTTCTGCAACTTGCCCATCAGCGCCTCCCAGGCCTGGACGTCGGCGTCGGCGGCGTCGGCGGCCGCCTTGGCCTCGGGAGAAAAGTCCGGCCCGGTCTCCATGATCATGAACAGCCGAGGGCCGGTCAGCCAGATCTGCATATCGAGGATGCCGGCGCGGCGGATCGACTCGGTCACCGCCGCGGGCGGGCCGCCGGGCGCGTGCCAACGCCGGTAGGCGGCGATGGTCTCGGGATCGTCGTGAAGGTCCAGCGCAAGGCAGTGCCGCGTGGCCATGGCGTTTTCCTCCATTGAATCAGAGCGCTTTTCATATTTGACGCGCCACATCATATGTGGTGACTTCCGTCCCAGATAAACGGGGCCGGGTCAATCGTCCCCCTGGAAGGAAGCCCCATGGAACAACGTCCATCGGAGCGGACGGCCCTCGCCCCGCTCGTGCTCATCGTCGCCCTGTTCTTTCTATGGGGCGTGGCCAACAACCTCAATGACGTGCTGATTCCGCACCTGAAGAAGGCCTTCTTCCTCACCGACCTGCAGTCGGGCCTGGTGCAGATGGCCTTCTACCTGGGCTATTTCTTCCTGGCCCTGCCGGCCAGCGCTGTCATGCGCCGCTACGGCTACAAGGCGGCGGTGATCGTCGGCCTGCTGTTGTTCGGCCTGGGCGCCCTGCTGTTCTGGCCCGCCGCCGAGGCGAGGCAGTATTCTTGGTTCCTGGCCGCCCTGTTCGTCCTGGCCTCGGGCCTGGCGTTCCTGGAGACCTCGGCCAATCCGCTGATCACCGTGCTGGGCGATCCGGCCAAGGCCGAGCAGCGCCTGAACTTCGCCCAGGCCTTCAATCCGCTGGGTTCGATCACCGCCGTGGTGGTCGGCCGCCAGTTCATCCTGTCGGGCGTCGAGCCGACGAAGGCCGAGTTCGCGGCCATGACGCCGGCCCAGCTGAACGCCTTCCAGACCGCCGAGGCCCATTCGACCCAGGTTCCGTACCTGATCATCGCCGCCGTCGTGCTGGCCTGGGCGCTGCTGGTGTCCCTGACCAAGTTCCCCCACCAGGCGGGACGGCCCGATCCCGGCGAAGACGAGGCCGGCCTGCCGGCCGCCAAGGCGATCCCGGCCCTGCTGGCCCGACCCCGCTTCGTGTTCGGCGTGGCGGCGCAGTTCTTCTATGTCGGCGCCCAGGTCGGGGTCTGGAGCTACATGATCCGCTACGCCCAGCACGAGCTTCCCGGCCTGGGTGAGAAGGCGGCGGCGGCCTACCTGTCCTGGTCGCTGGTCGGCTTCATGGCCGGACGCTTCGTCGGCACGGCCGCCATGAGCCGGGTGAGCCCGTCGCTGCTGATGGGACTGTTCGCGGCGGTCAATGTCGGCCTGACCCTGGTGGCGGCCCTGGTGGGCGGCAAGGTCGGGCTCTACGCCCTGGCCTCGACCAGCTTCTTCATGTCCATCATGTTCCCGACCATCTTCGCCGGCTCGCTGAAGGGCCTGGGCCCGCTGACCAAGACCGGTTCGTCGTTCCTGGTGATGAGCATCATCGGCGGGGCGGTGCTGACGACCCTGATGGGGGCGGTCTCGGACGCCACGGCCATCGACCTGGCCATCCTGGTGCCCTGCGCCTGTTTCGCGGTGGTCGGGCTGTTCGGTTTCACGGCCGGCCGCGCCACCCGCGAAGATCTGAAGGCGGCTCCGGCCGGAGCCCACTGATGATGGACGCCCTGGTCTGCGCGGCTCCCGGACAGCTGGTCCTGGAGCGGCGCCCGATCCCCGAGCCGGCGGACGGCGAGGTGCTGATCCGCGTCCGCCGCGTCGGGGTGTGCGGCACCGACATGCACATCTATCGCGGCACCCAGCCGTTCCTGGCCTATCCGCGGGTGATGGGCCACGAACTGGCCGGCGAGGTCGTTCAGGCGCCGGCGGGCGGTGACCTGGCCCCCGGCGACCCGGTCTATGTGATGCCCTACATGTCGTGCGGAACCTGCGCGGCGTGCCGCAAGGCCAAGCCCAACTGCTGCATGAACATCCAGGTTCTGGGCGTGCACCGCGACGGCGGCATGGCCCAGTACCTGGCCGTGCCCGAAGGCTTCGTCCGCAAGGCCGAGGGAATCAGCCTGGACGAGGCGGCGATGATCGAGTTCCTGGCCATCGGCGCCCATGCCGTGCGCCGGGCCGCCATCACGCCGGGACAGTCGGTGCTGGTGGTCGGCGCCGGGCCGATCGGCATCGCCGCGGCGTTGTTCGCCAAGCTGCAGGGCGGGATCGTCACGGCGCTGGACGGCCGTCAGGACCGTCTGGACTTCTGTCGCGACCACCTGGGCGTCGACCATGTGGTGGGCCTGGGCGACGAGACGCGGCAGGCCTTGTCCGACCTCACCAACGGCGACTTCTTCGACGTGGTGTTCGACGCCACCGGCAATCCCAAGGCCATGGAGGCCGGCTTCGCCTATGTCGGCCACGGCGGCTCCTATGTGCTGATCTCGGTGGTCGGCGCCAACATCACCTTCTCGGACCCTGAGTTCCACAAGCGCGAGGCGACGCTGCTGGGCAGCCGCAACGCCACGCCGGAAGACTTCGACGCCGTGGTCGAGGCGATGAAGGCGGGCAAGGTCCCCACGGGGGCTCTGAACACCCACGCCGCCACCCTGGCGGAGGTCGCCCAGGCCTTGCCGGGGTGGATGGAGCCGCAAGCCGGCGTCATCAAGGCGATCGTCTCGTGCTGATTGACGCCCACCAGCACTTCTGGCGGGTCGGCGAGAACGGTTTTTCCTGGCCGACGCCGGACCTGGCGACGATCCACCGCGACTTCGGCCCCGCCGACCTGGCGGCGGTCGCCGCGCCCTTGGGCCTGGCGGGCTGCGTGCTGGTGCAGTCCCAGCCGGATGACCGGGACACAGACTGGCTGCTGGAATTGGCGGCGGACGAGCCGTTGGTGCTGGGCGTGGTGGGCTGGGTCGACCTGGCGTCGCCCGCCGCTCCGGATCGCATCGCGGCGCTAAGCCGGAACCCCAAGCTGCGCGGCCTGAGGCCGATGCTGCAGAGCCTTGACGACGACGCCTGGATCGCCGCGCCGCGTCTGGATCCCGCACTCGACGCCATGATCGCCCACGGCTTGTCGCTGGACGGCCTGGTGCTGACCCGCCACCTGCCGCACCTGCTGGCCCTGGCGCGCCGCCGGCCCGAGCTGGCGATCGTCATCGACCACGGCGCCAAGCCGCCGATCGCCGCCGGCGACCACGACGGCGCGTGGGCGCGAGGCATCCAGGCCCTGGCGGCGCTTCCGCAGGTGTTCTGCAAGCTGTCGGGCCTGTTGACCGAGGCCGCGCCGGGGCAGGGGGGCGAGGCCCTGTCGCCCTATGTCGCCCATCTGGTCGCCGCCTTCGGGCCCGACCGCCTGATGTGGGGCAGCGACTGGCCGGTGCTGAACCTGGCGGGCGACTATGCGGACTGGCTGGCCCTGGCGAGGAAGCTCAGCGGGCTGACCGACGCAGCCGATCTGGCGGCCCTGTTCGGTGGGACATGCCGCCGCTTCTATCGGATATAGGACCATGACCGAGTCCGAAGAACCCTCCGCCAAATATCGCGCCCCCGCCCTTGAGAAGGGCCTGGACGTGCTCGAGCTGCTGGCCGCGCGCGGCGAGCCCATGGGCATGGTCCAGATCGCCGCCGCGCTGAACCGTTCGGTCAGCGAGCTGTTCCGGATGGTCCAGGTGCTGGAGCAGCGCGGCTATGTCGCCAACACCCCCGCTGGCGATGGCCTGGTCCTGACCAACAGGCTCTTCTCGCTGGGGATGACCAGGGCGCCGGCCAAGAGCGTGCTGGAGGCGGCCCTGCCGGTGATGCGGCGCCTGTCCGAGGTGATCGGCCAGTCGTGCCACCTGGCGGTGGCCAGCGCCGCGGAAATGGTGGTGGTGGCCAGGATCGAGGCCCCCGGCAACCAGGGTTTCTCGGTGCGCGTCGGCTATCACCGGGCCCTCGTCGAGGCGACGTCGGGCCTGGTGCTCTACGCCTTCCAGCCCGAAACCGTGCGCGAGGAGTGGCGCGCCCGCCTCGAGCCCACCGTCAGCCGGAGCGCTTGGGCCAAGTTCGAGGCCAAGGCCGAGAAGGCCCGCGCCGAACGGCATGTCCAGGCGTCCAGCGACGTGACCCGGCTGGTGGTCGACCTGTCGGCGCCGATCTTCGGGCCCGAAGGCGTCGCCGCGGCCCTGACCTCGCCCTATGTCGAAACGCCCACGGCGATCTCCGTGGCTGACACGGTCGCCGCGATCCAGGCGGCGGCCGACGAGATCTCCGTGGAACTTGGAGGCCAATTCCAGTGACTGTCGCCGACGCCGTGCAGGCGTCTTCCCGTGGCCGGGCGGAACGTCCTGGCCGATTGAACCTGCCGCCGCTGGGCTTTGGGGCCGCGGCGATCGGCAATCTCTACGCCGCGGTGAGCGACGCCGCCGCGCGCGAGACCATCGACGCGGCCCTCGCCGCCGGCCTGGCCTATTTCGACACCGCGCCGCACTACGGCTTCGGTCTCAGCGAGACCCGCCTGGGCGAGGCGCTGCCGGCGAACGTCAAGGTCTCCACCAAGGTGGGCCGGCTGCTGCGCCCGGCGCCGGAGATCGACCCGGCCGCCGAGCGCCACGGCTTCGTCGGCGCCGCGCCGTACGAGCCGGTGTTCGACTATTCGTACGACGGGGTCATGCGATCGTTCGAGAGCAGCCTGCAGCGCCTGAAGCGCGACCATGTCGAGGTGCTGCTGGCCCACGACCTGGGCGCGGTGACCCATGGCGAGGACGACGCCGCGCGGCGGCGCGAGTTCTTCGGCGGCGGCTACAAGGCCATGCGCGCGCTGCGCGACAGCGGCGCCGTCGGCGCCATCGGGCTGGGCGTCAACGAATGGGAGATCTGCGACGCGGCCCTGGACGAGGGCGATTTCGACGTCTTCCTGCTGGCCGGCCGCTACACCCTGCTGGAGCAGACGGCGCTGGATCGCTTCCTGCCCCGCTGCGCCGCCCGCGACGTGTCGATCATCGTCGGCGGCCCGTTCAATTCGGGGGTCCTGGTCGAAGGCGTCAAGCCCGGCGCCCACTATAACTACGGGCCGGCCTCGACCGAGATCCTCGACCGGGTTCGCCGGCTGGAGGCGGTCTGCCTGGCCCACGCCACGCCGCTGGCCGCCGCCGCCCTGCAATTTCCGCTGGCCCACCCGCAGGTCGTCAGCGTCATCCCCGGCATGTCGAACCCGGCGCAGGTCCGCCAGGCCCTGGCCTGGGCCGCGCACGCCATTCCCGACGCGCTGTGGGACGACCTTCGCGCCGAGGGCCTGCTGCATCCGGACGCGCCGACGTCCACGGAGTCCCGATGAGTCTGATCCTGCTGCATCCCGACGACAACGTGCTGGTGCTCAGCGCCCCGGTGCGCGCGGGCCAGGCCCTGGTGATCGACGGCCAGGCCGTGACGGCCGACGTCGACGTCGGCGTCGGCCACAAGCTGGCGCGCCGGGCCCTCGCGGTCGGCGACAAGGTTCTGAAATACGGCGCGCCGATCGGGTCGATCACCACGCCGGTCGTGGCCGGCGGCCACGTTCACCTGCACAACATGAAGAGCGACTACATCGCCAGCCACACCCGGCAGGCGACGGGCGCGAAAGGATCATGACCATGTCGCACACGCTGCGCGGCTACCTGCGCGCCGACGGCCGCAAGGGCATCCGCAACGTCGTGGCCGTCGCCTATCTGGTCGAGTGCGCCCATCACGTGGCCCGGACGATCGTCACCAAGAGCGACGACACCGAGGTTCACCTGATCGGTTTCCCCGGCTGCTACCCCAACGCCTATGCGCTGAAGGTCATGCAGGCGATCACGACGCACCCCAATGTCGGCGGGGTGCTGCTGGTCTCGCTGGGCTGCGAGAGCTTCAACCGCGAACAGCTGCGGGCGACCATCGAGGCCAGCGGACGGCCGGTCGAGACCCTGGTGATCCAGGAGAACGGCGGCACGGCCACCACCATCGCCAAGGGGCTGCAGGCGGTCGCTCGCCTGCGGGCGGTCGCCAGCCAGGCGCCGCTGACGCCGATGGCGGTCTCGGAACTGGTGATCGGCACCATCTGCGGCGGCTCGGACGGCACCAGCGGCATCACCGCCAATCCCGCCGTCGGCCGGGCCTTCGACCGGCTAGGCGCCGAGGGCGCGGCCTGCGTCTTCGAGGAGACCGGCGAGCTGGTCGGCTGCGAGACCATCATGGCCAGCCGGGCGATCACGCCGGAACTGGGCCTGGAACTGGAGAAGAGCGTCCAGAAGGCCGAGGCCTACTACACCGTCATGGGCTATGGCAGCTTCGCGCCCGGCAACGCCGAGGGCGGGCTGACCACCCAGGAAGAAAAGTCGATGGGCGCCTATTCAAAATCGGGCTCGGCGCCGATCGTGGGCATCCTCAAGCCCGGCGACCTGCCGCCCAGCGGCGGTCTGTACCTGCTGGACGTGGTGCCGGACGGCGAGGCCCGCTTCGGCTTTCCCAACATCTCGGACAACGCCGAGATCGTCGAGTTGATCGCCTGCGGGGCCCATATCACCCTGTTCACCACCGGGCGCGGCTCGGTGGTCGGCTCGGCGATCTCGCCGGTCATCAAGATCTGCGCCAATCCCGAGACCTATCGCAAGCTGAGCGGCGACATGGACGTCGACGCCGGGCGGGTCATGGAGGGGCGGGGGACCCTGGACGAGGTCGGGAGCGAGATCTACGACCTGGTCCTGGCCGTGGCCGGCGGCGAACGCACCGTTTCGGAGGCCCTGGGCCACCAGGAATTCATCCTCACCTACAAGGCCTTCGACCCGATCGGTCCGGCCTGCCTTCCGCTGCGGCGGGCCAGTTAGAGAGTAATCGAGATGGGAAGACTTTCCGGCAAGACCGCCCTCGTCACGGCGGCCGCGCAAGGCATCGGCAAGGCCAGCGCCGAGCTGTTCGCCCGCGAAGGCGCGCGGGTGATCGCCACCGACGTCAACGAGGCCCTGCTGGCCGAAGTGACGGGCTGCGAGACCCGTCGGCTGGACGTGCTGGATCCCAAGGCCATCACCGACCTGGCCGCCGAGCTGGGCCCGGTCGACGTGCTGTTCAACTGCGCTGGCTTCGTGCACTCCGGCACCATCCTGGACTGCGACGAGGCGGCCTGGGCGTTCTCGAACGACCTGAACGTCAACGCCATGTACCGGATGATCCGCGCCTTCCTGCCGGCCATGCTGGAGAACGGCGGCGGGTCGATCGTCAACATGGCCTCGGTGGCCAGTTCGATCAAAGGCGTGCCGGGTCGCTTCGCCTACGGCGCGACCAAGGCCGCGGTGATCGGCCTGACCAAGGCCGTGGCCGCCGACTTCGTGGGCCGGGGCGTGCGCTGCAACGCCATCTGTCCCGGCACGGTGGAGACTCCGTCCCTGAACCAGCGCCTGGCCGACACCGGCGACTATGAGGCCGCCCGCCAGGCCTTCACCGCGCGCCAGCCCATGGGCCGCCTGGGCAAGCCCGAGGAGCTGGCCCAGCTGGCGCTGTATCTTGGCAGCGATGAATCGGCGTTCACCACCGGCCAGATCCACATCATCGACGGCGGTTGGATCAACTGATCGCGGGTTCTCCACAGACTTTGGGTTGAGGCGGCCGGTTCGTGATAGCAAAGCTTCTCCAAGCGGCGCCATCCGTTAACCGTGCCGCGCTAGGGTTGTGGCCATGCGATCAGATGTCGAATCACGCGCTCCCGAGCAGCGGGCCCACGCCCGCACGCCGACCAAGCGCAAGGCCTATCTGGTCGATGGCCGCAAGGCCTGGAAATGCTCGCTGATCGACATCGCCGACGGCGGGGCGCGGGTCTCGCTTACCGACATGGGGCTGCCGGAGGAGGGGATCTTCCTGGTGGACTCGATCGCCAAGCGGGTTCACCTGACCCGCGTGGTCTGGCGGTCCCAGAGGGAGGCCGGCCTGCAGTTCATCGAGAGCGAAGCGCTGGACGGGCCGGCCGGGGGCAAGGACGGCGCGGTGACCATCGCCACGCGCTTCGCCTGGCGGCTGAACGGCGCCTGATCGCCGTCTTCGCCCCGCTGTCGTTCGCCAACTGGCGGCAAAGATGCGGCGGCGCAGGTTTCGACCTTGAAATGCGCCGGTAACGTGGCCGGGCAAGTAAGGCTGTAAGCGACCGCCAGCGCGGCCGCCAGGCGCGACCGTACGAGCATCCGTTTCGCCATTGTGGCGTTTCGTGCTTCGGACACTGGTAGCGTTCGTCCGTTCTCCACAGCCCTGCGCCTGGGATCTCGATGACCGAACCCTACCGACCGATCCGCCCCGTCAGCCGCAAGGCGCAAGTCATCGGCGGCGCGATCGCCCTGGCGGTTCTGGCCGGCGTGGTGTGGCTGGCCTGGAGCCTGATGCACGCGCCCAAGGGTGCGGACGGCGGCGCCGGCGGCCCGGGCGGCCCCGGCGGCGGGTTCGGCGGCGGACGGCGCGGCGGTCCGGCCAGCACCGTTGCGGTCGCCACCGCGACCCAGACCGACCTGCCGGTGGTGATCGAGGCCCTGGGCACGGTCACGCCCGCCGCGACGGTCACCGTCCGGCCGCAGGTGGCCGGCGTAATCACCCAGGTGCTGTTCAAGGAAGGCCAGATGGTCCGCGCCGGCCAGCCGCTGGTGCAGATCGACCCGCGCCAGTTCCAGATGGACCTGCTGCAGGCGCAGGGCAACCTGACCCGCGACGAGGCCCAGCTGGCCAACGCCCGGGTCACTCTGGCGCGCTACCAGACCCTGCTGGCCCAGGACTCCATCGCCCGGCAGGACGTCGACACCCAGGCCGCCACGGTCAAGCAACTGCAGGGCACGGTGATGGCCGACAAGGCGGCCGTCGGTACGGCGCGGCTGAACGTCGGCTATGCGCGGATCGTCGCGCCAGTCAGCGGCCGCGTCGGGCTGCGGGTCGTGGACGTCGGCAACTATATCGGCGCGGGCGACGCCAGCGGCGTGGCCGTGATCACCACCGTCTCGCCGATCGATGTCGAGTTCACGGTCCCGCAGGACGACGTGCCGCGGATCGGCGCGCGGGCCAACAGCGGCGCGGCCCTGCCGGTCATCGCCCTGGACCGGACGCGGACCACCACCCTGGATACGGGAACCTTCTCGACCCTCGACAACGTCGTCGACGTGGGCACCGGCACGGTCAAGGCCAAGGCGCGGTTCGCCAACGCCGGCGGGACCCTGTTCCCCAGCCAGTTCGTCAATGTTCGCCTGGAGCTGGACACCATCAAGGACGCGGTGGTGGTGCCGGCCACCGCCTTGCGCCAGAGCAGCGACGGCGCTTTCGTCTGGGTGCTGGACGCGGATCAGACGGTGCACAAGCGCAAGGTCGTGGCCGGCCCCTCGACCACCGCCCAGGTGTCGCTGACCAGCGGCCTGAAGGTCGGCGAGAAGGTGATCACCGAAGGCGGCGACCGCCTGCGCGAGGGCGGCAAGGTGCAGCTGCCGGGCCAGGCCGCCGGCCGAATGGGCCAAGGCAAGGGCAAGGGCCAGTGGGCCGGCAAGCGCGGCGAGGGCGGCCAGGGGCAGGGCGGCGAGCACCGCCGCCACCGTCAGCAGCAGGCGCAATAGGCCCGCGCCATGAACCCCTCGCGTCCCTTCATCCAGCGGCCGGTCGCCACGGCGCTGTTCATGGCGGCCATCGTCCTGGCGGGCCTGGTCGGCTTCCGGCTGCTGCCGCTGTCGGCCCTGCCGCAGGTCGACTATCCCACCATCCAGATCCAGACCCTCTATCCGGGCGCCAGCCCGGAGGTGATGAGCCAGACGGTGACCGCGCCGCTGGAGCGTCAATTGGGCGAGATGGCGGGCCTGGCGCGGATGAGCTCGGTCAGCACGGCCGGGGCCTCGATCATCACCCTGCAGTTCAATCTGGGTGAAAGCCTGGACGTCTCCGAGCAGGAGGTGCAGGCGGCGATCAACGGAGCCAACAGCCTGCTGCCGGCCGACCTGCCGGCTCCGCCGGTCTACGCCAAGGTCAATCCGGCCGACGCCCCCGTCCTGACCCTGGCGGTGACCTCCGACACCCTGCCGCTGACCGAGGTGCAGAACCTGGTCAACACCCGCCTGGCCCAGAAGATCAGCCAGGTGTCGGGCGTGGGCCTGGTCACCCTCAGCGGCGGCCAGCGCCCGGCCATCCGCATCCAGGCCGACACCCAGGCCATGGCGTCGTACGGCGTCACCCTGGCCAATGTGCAGAGCGCGATCAGCAACGCCAACGCCAACAGCGCCAAGGGCAGCTTCGACGGGCCGACCCGCGCCTATACGATCAACGCCAACGACCAGCTGCTGACCGTCGACGACTATTCGAACCTGATCGTCACCTACAAGAACGGAGCCCCCATCCGCCTGCGCGACATCGCTCAGGTGGTGCAGAGCGCCGAGAACACCCGCTTGGGGGCCTGGGCCAACGAGACCCCGGCGATCATCGTCAACGTCCAGCGCCAGCCCGGCGCCAACGTCATCCAGACGGTCGATGCCATCAAGGCCAAGCTGCCGGAGCTGGAGGCGGGCCTGCCGGCCACGCTGGAGGTCAAGGTGCTGGCCGACCGCACCACCGGCATCCGCGGCTCGGTCCACCATGTGGAGATGGAGCTGCTGCTGGCCGTGGTGATGGTCGTGGTGGTGATCTTCTTCTTCCTGCACAGCCTGCGCGCCACCCTGATCGCCGGCCTGGCCGTGCCGATCTCGCTGATCGGCTCGTGTGGGGTGATGTACCTGATGGGCTTCAGCCTCAACAATCTCAGCCTGATGGCCCTGACCATCGCGACCGGCTTCGTGGTCGACGACGCCATCGTGATGATCGAGAACATCAGCCGGCACCTGGAAAAGGGCGTCAAGCCGATGGCGGCGGCCCTGCAGGGGGCGCGGGAGATCGGCTTCACGATCATCTCGCTGACCGTTTCGCTGATCGCCGTGCTGATCCCGCTGCTGTTCATGGGCGACGTGGTCGGGCGGCTGTTCCGCGAATTCGCCATCACCCTGGCGATCACCATCCTGATCTCGGCCGTGGTGTCGCTGACCCTGACGCCGATGCTGTCGGCCCGCTGGCTGAAGCCGCAGGGCGAGGACGAAGGCGACGAGCGCCCGGGCCGCATCGCCCGCAAGTCGCAGGCGGTGTTCGAACGGGTGGAGCACCACTACGAGCGCGGGCTGAACTGGGTGCTGGAGCGTCAGAAGGCCACCCTGGTGGTCGCCGTGGCCACGTTCGCCCTGACCGCCTTCCTGTACCTGATCATCCCCAAGGGCCTGTTCCCGACCCAGGACACCGGCCAGTTGCAGGCCCGCACCGAGGTCGAGCAGTCGGTGTCCTACGACCGCATGGCCGGCCTGCAGCAGCAGGCGGCCAGGGCCATCCTCGACGATCCGGCGGTGGAGAGCCTCAGCTCGTTCATCGGCGTCGACGGCGCCAATAATTCGATGCTGCACACCGGCCAGATGCTGATCAACCTGAAGGCCGACCGCGGCGGCTCGCAGGAGAAGATCATGCAGCGGCTGCGCGACCGCGTGGCCGCCGTGCCGGGCGTGCATCTCTACCTGCAGCCCACCCAGGACCTGACCATCGACGCCGAGACCGGCCCGACCCTCTATCGCCTGTCGCTGGAAGGCGCCGACACCGCCACGGTCAAGGAATGGGCCGGCAAGCTGGCCGAGCGCCTGGCCAGCGTGAAGTCGGTGCGCAACGTCTATAGCGACGCCGACGCTACGGGGGCGGCCGCCTATGTCGACATCGACCGCGACACCGCCGCGCGTCTTTCCATCACGGCGTCGGACATTGACGATGCGCTGTACAGCGCGTTCGGCCAACGGATCGTCTCGACGATCTTCACCGAGACCAACCAGTACCGGGTGATCCTGGAAGCCAAGCCGGGCCTGCTGACCGCGCCGGAATCGCTGGGCCTGCTGAACCTGAAGACCGGCGGCGGCCAGCCCACGCCGCTGTCGGCGATCTCGACCATCAAGGAGCAGACCGCCCCGCTGCAGGTGACCCACGTCTCGCAGTTCCCGGCCACGACGATTGGCTTCGACACCGCCCCGGGCGTCTCGCTGGGCAAGGCGGTCGACGACATCCGCGCGGCGATGAAGGACATCGGCATGCCGACGGCGGTCACCCATACCTTCCTGGGTGCGGCGGGAGCCTATGAGAACTCGCTGAGCAACCAGCTGTGGCTGATCCTGGCGGCGGTGGTCTGCGTCTACATCGTGCTGGGCGTGCTCTACGAGAGCTACATCCACCCGCTGACCATCCTGTCGACCCTGCCGTCGGCCGGGGTCGGGGCGCTGCTGGCCTTGTGGATCACCGGCAACGACCTGGGGGTGATCGGGATCATCGGCATCATCCTGCTGATCGGCATCGTCAAGAAGAACGCGATCATGATGATCGACTTCGCCATCGACGCACAGCGCAACGAGGGCAAGAGCCCCCGCGACGCCATCTTCCAGGCCGCCATCCTGCGCTTCCGCCCGATCCTGATGACCACCCTGGCGGCCCTGTTCGCGGCCATCCCGCTGATGCTGAGCTTCGGCGAGGGCGGCGAGCTGCGCCGGCCGCTGGGCATCGCCATCTTCGGCGGGCTGCTGGTCAGCCAGCTGCTGACCATGTTCACCACCCCGGTGATCTACCTGGCCTTCGACCGTTTGGCCCCCGCTGACCGGGGCATGCGCCGCGAGCCTGACGACCATGTGCCGCCGGATAGGATCGATCCCGAGCCCGTCCCGGGGGCGCCCTCGTGAACCTGTCGGCGCCCTTCATCAGGCGGCCGGTGGCCACGGTCCTGCTGACCATCGGCCTGGCCCTGGCCGGCATCGCGGCCTTCTTCGTGCTGCCGGTTTCGCCCCTGCCGCAGGTGGACTATCCGACCATCTCGGTCTCGGCCAACCTGTCTGGGGCCAGCCCCGAGACCATGGCCTCCAGCGTCGCCACCCCGCTGGAGCGACGGCTAGGCGTGATCCCCGGCGTCACCGAGATGACCTCGCAGAGCAACACCGGCTCGGCCCGCGTGACCCTGCAGTTCGACCTCAACCGCAACATCGACGGCGCGGCCCGCGAGGTGCAGGCCGCGATCAACGCCGCCCGCTCGGACCTGCCGGCCACGCTGCGCAGCAATCCCAGCTACCGCAAGCAGAACCCCTCCGACGCCCCGGTGATTATCCTGGCCCTGACCAGCGAGACCAAGACCCCGGGCCAGATCTATGATGCGGTGTCCAACATCGTGGCCCAACGCCTGTCGCAGGTGACCGGGGTGGGCGACGTGGAGATCGGCGGCGGTTCGCTGCCGGCCGTTCGCGTCTCGGCCAACCCGTTCCTGCTCAACAAGTACGGCATCTCGCTGGAGGACGTCCGCGCCGCGGTCCAGTCGGCCAACGCCAACCGACCCAAGGGCCAGGTCGAAGGAGCGGGGCGGCGGTTCCAGGTCTATACCAGCCCGGGCGGACGCAAGGCGGCCGACTATGCCGGCCTGGTCGTGGCCTGGCGCGGCGACGCGCCGGTGCGGCTCAAGGACGTGGCCGACGTCACCGACAGCGTCGCCGACACCCGGACCCTGGGCCTGTTCAACGGCAAGCCGGCGATCATCATCCTGGTCACCCGCCAGCCGGGCGCCAACATCATCCAGACGGTCGACAGCGTCCGCGCCACCCTGCCGGAACTGCGCGCCCAGCTGCCCGGCGACATCAACGTGGCGGTGGCCAGCGACAGCACCAACTCGATCCGCGCCTCGCTGCACGAGATCGAGGTCACCCTGCTGATCTCGATCGTACTGGTGGTGCTGGTGGTCAGCGCCTTCCTGCGCAGCGCCCGGGCCACCTTCATCCCGGCGGCGGCGACCATCGTCTCGCTGCTGGGCACGTTCGGGGTGATGTACCTGCTGGGGTTCTCGCTGAACAACCTTTCCCTGATGGCCATCACCGTGGCGACCGGCTTCGTGGTCGACGACGCCATCGTGGTGCTGGAGAACACCGCCCGCCATATCGAAAAAGGTATGGACCGCTTCCAGGCCGCCCTGCTGGGCGCGCGCGAGGTGGGGTTCACGGTGCTGTCGATCAGCATCTCTCTGGTCGCGGTGTTCATCCCGCTGCTGTTCATGGGCGGCCAGGTGGGGCGGCTGTTCCGCGAGTTCGCCGTCACCCTGTCGGCGGCGGTGATGATCTCGCTGGTCATTTCGCTGACCACCACCCCGATGATGTGCGCCTACCTGCTGCGGCCGCCGAAGGAGGGCAAGAAGGAGGGACGGGTCGCCCGCGCCTTCGAGGCCGGCTTCAACCGTGTCCACCGCGCCTACGAGTACAGCCTGGACTGGGCGCTGGCCGCCAAGCCCGTGGTGCTGCTGATCCTGGTGGTGGTGATCGCCATGACCGCCTGGCTCTATGTCGCCGTGCCCAAGGGCTTCTTCCCCCAGCAGGACAGCGGCCAGATCCAGGCCGGGCTGCGCGCCGACCAGAGCGTGTCGTTCCACGTCATGCAGGCCAAGCTGCGCCAGGTGGTCGACATTATCCGCAAGGACCCGGCCGTCGACACGGTGGTCGGCTTCACCGGCGGCGCCCGGGCCGGCGGCGGCTTCATGTTCGTCAACCTCAAGCCGCTGGGCGACGGGGTAGGCGACCGCAAGGAGAAAGGCTCGGCGGTGATCAACCGCCTGCGACCGCAGCTGCAAAGGGTCACCGGGATCAGCGTTTTCCTTAACCCCGTCCAGGACGTGCGGATGGGCGGGCGGCAGAGCAACTCGACCTACCAGTACACCCTGACCAGCGACTCCAGCGACGCGCTGAAGGCCTGGGCGCCCAAGCTGGCCGAGGCGATGAAGGCCCGGTCCGACGTGATGACCGACGTCGACAGCGACCAGTCCGAGAACGGGGTCGAGACCTTCGTCACCATCGACCGCGACAGCGCCTCGCGCATGGGCGTCACGCCCCGTGCGGTCGACAACGCGCTCTACGACGCCTTCGGCCAGCGCCAGGTCGCCACGATCTACGAGGACATCAACCAGTACGCCGTGATCCTGGAGTGGGACCGCCGGTTCTCGCGAGGGCCGGAGGCGCTGAACGACGTCTATGTGCCGACCAATCCCAGCGGTGCGGCGACGACCTCGACCAGCGGCGCGGCGGTCAATCCGGCCCTGCGCGACGCCTCGACCGGCGCCGCCCTGAACACCGCCTTGACGCCCATGACCCCGCTGACCGCGATCTCCAGCGTCGCCCAGGCCGCCACCCCGACCTCGATCAACCACCAGAACGGCGAGCTGGCCACGACGATCTCGTTCAACCTGGCCGACGGCGTCTCGCTCAGCGACGCCCAGGCCGCCATCAAGCAGGCCGAGGCCGACATCGCCCTGCCGACCAATGTCCGCGGCAGCTTCCAGGGCAGCGCCCGCAGCGCCCAGGACCAGAACAAGCAGCAGCCGTTCCTGGTGGCCGCCGCCATCGTGGCGATCTACATCGTGCTGGGCATCCTCTACGAGAGCTACGTCCACCCCCTGACCGTGCTGTCGACCCTGCCGGCGGCCGGCGTAGGGGCGATGCTCGCCCTGCTGGTCTTCAAGATGGAGTTCTCGGTGATCGCCCTGATCGGGGTGTTCCTGCTGCTGGGCATCGTCAAGAAGAACGCCATCCTGATCATCGACTTCGCCCTGGAGGCCCAGCGGTCGCGCGGGCTGACAGCCCTGGAGGCGGTTCGCGAGGCCAGCCTGCTGCGCTTCCGGCCGATCCTGATGACCACCCTGGCCGCCGCCCTGGGCGCCTTGCCCCTGGCCATCGGCTTCGGCGAGGGGGCCGAGCTGCGCCGGCCGCTGGGGATCACCATCATCGGCGGCCTGATCGCCAGCCAGCTGCTGACCCTGATCACCACCCCGGTGGTCTATGTCTATCTCGACCGCCTGCGGGGCAAGGCGCGCGACGAGCGCTACCTGGCCCACATGCCCTCCGCGCCGGAGCCTGTCTGATGCCAGCCCTGAAGTCCCTCGCGCTTGCCGGTTCCGCGCTGATCCTGCTGTCGGCCTGCACGGTCGGACCGGCCTATCAGCGGCCCGACGTCACCGCCTCGGCCGCCGCCCTGCCGGCGACCTACAAAGCCTTGGACGGCTGGAAGGTCGCCACCCCCGGCGACCTGATCGATCGCGGCGACTGGTGGACCCTGCTGGGCGACTCCCAGCTGGACGCCCTGGTCGCCAAGGTCAACGTCTCCAACCAGACCATCGCCGCGGCCGAGGCCAGCTATCGCCAGGCCCGGGCCCTGGTGCGCGAGCAGCGGGCCAGCCTGTTCCCGACCATCGAGCTGTCGGGTTCAGCGACCAGGTCCGGCGGTTCCGGCTCGACCCCTTCGAGCTCTGGCGGTTCGAGCCGCGGCCAGCGCTACCAGGCCGGGATCGGCGCCAGCTGGGAGCCGGACCTGTGGGGCCGCATCCGCCAGGGGATCAACGGCGCCAAGGCCTCGGAACAGGCCAGCGCCGCCGACCTGGCCGGCGCCCGCCTGTCGATGCAGGGCGAGCTGGCCGTCAACTATCTGGGCCTGCGCCAGGCCGACGCCGAGATCGACCTGGTGACCAGAACGGTCGACGGCTACCAGCGCAGCCTGCAGATCACCCAGAACCGCTACGCCGCGGCCATCGCGCCGAAGTCCGACGTGCTGCAGGCCACCACCCAGCTGGCCGGCGCCCAGGCCGACCTGGAGAGCCTGCGCCAGACCAGGGCGACCTACGAGAACGCCATCGCCACTTTGGTGGGCGAGCCCGCCAGCGGCTTTCGCCTGGCCGCCGATCCGGCCTGGAGCGCCCGCGTGCCCGAGATCCCGGCCGGCGTTCCTTCCACCCTGCTGGAGCGCCGGCCGGACATCGCCGCGGCCGAGCGCCGGGTCGCCGCCGCCAACGCCGACATCGGCGTGGCCCGGGCCGCGTTCTTCCCGACCATCGGCCTCAGCGCTAACGGCGCGACCAGCGGCTCGGCCTTGGGCGACCTGTTCTCGGCCTCGGCCAACACCTGGTCGCTGGGTCTGACCGCCGCCCAGACCCTGTTCGACGCCGGCGCGCGCAAGGCGCGGGTGGAGCAGGCGAGGGCGTCCTACGACGCTTCGGTCGCCGATTATCGCCAGACCGCCCTGGCCGCTTTCGAGGATGTGGAAAACCAATTGACCGCCGCCCAGGTGCTGGAGCGCCGCTACGCCCTGCTGAAGACCAGTTCCGACGCCGCGGACCAGACCGAGCAGATGTTGCTCAACCAGTACAAGGCCGGGCAGGTGGCCTACACCGACGTGGTGACGGCCCAGGCCTCGGCCCTGTCGGCGCGGCGGGCGCTACTCACCGCCGCCGTGGCCCGGCAGACCACGGCCGTGGCCCTGATCCAGGCGCTGGGCGGTGGATGGAAGCCCCAGGCCTAGACATCCGGGGGCGCGCCTCGCGGCGCCTGTGGCGTCTTGCCTGCTCGTTTGGCGCCGCTATTTCAGGCTAGGCTGTGCAAATACCAGGCTGATTGAGCAACTCCGACCGCGATGAACCTTCGCCGCTCCCACCCGTCGCCGGAGGGCCTTAGGGCGAAGGGCATGCGCGTCCTCGTCATCGATCCCGATCCCGCGCGCGCCGCCCTCGTGGCCGAGGGGCTCGCCGGCGTGCAGCCGCTGGAGGTGCGCCGCGCGGCCGTGTTCGACGAGCGCGAGGCCGCGGCCTTCGCCCCCGACGTGGTGGTGATCGCCGCCGACAGCCCCGACCGCGACACGCTGGAAAGCCTGCGCGAGGCCGGGCAGCACAATCCGCGCCCGGTGGTGATGTTCGTCGACCGCTCCGAACCCGGCCTGGCCGAGCAGGCCGTGCGGGCCGGGGTGGCGGCCTATGTGGTCGACGGCCTGGCCCCGAGCCGGGTGCGCTCGATCCTGGACGTGGCCATGAGCCGCTTCGCCCTGACCCAGCAGTTGCACGGCGACCTGGCCAAGGCCAAGGCCGACCTCGAATCGCGCAAGACCGTCGAACGGGCCAAGGGACTGTTGATGAAGGAGCGGGGCCTGGACGAGGACGGCGCCTATCGGCTGCTGCGAAAGCTGGCCATGGATCGCGGCAAGCCGATCGGCCAGATCGCCGCCGACCTGCTGGCCTTCGCCGGCGTGCTGAAGGGCGACGCCTCGTGAGCGGACTGGCCGACCTGACGCTGGGGTTCATCCCCCTGACCGACTGCGCGCCCCTGGTGGTGGCCAAGGCGCAGGGCTTCTTCGCCGAGGAGGGGCTGGAGGTGGCGCTGAGCCGCGAGGCCTCGTGGGCGACCATCCGCGACAAGGTCGCCGTCGGAGCGCTGGACGGCGCCCACATGCTGGCCCCCACGGCCTTGGCTCCGGCGGGTCTGGAGGGCGGGTCGATGCTGGCGCCCCTGGCCCTGAACCAGAACGGCAGCGCCATCACCGTCTCCATCCAGCTGGCCGCGCTGATGGCCGAGGCCGACCCCGGCGCCCTGGCGGCGCCGCTGGTCACCGCCCACGCCCTGGCGGCGGTGGTCGCGCGCCGGCGGGAGCAGGGCGCCCCGCCACTGACCTTCGCCGTCGTCTTCCCCCATTCGATGCACAACTACTTCCTACGCTATTGGCTGGCCCAGGCGGGGATCGATCCCGACCGCGACGTGCGCCTGGTGGTCACGCCGCCGCCGCGCATGGTCGAGCATCTGCGCTCGGGCGAAATCGACGGTTTCTGCGTCGGCGCGCCCTGGAACGCCGCCGCCGTCGACGAGGGCCTGGGCGAGTCGCTGATCAAGGCCTCGCAGTTCTGGCCAGGCGGCCCGGACAAGGTGTTCGGCGTCACCGCCGCCTGGGCTGAACGCCATGGCGACGAACTGCGGGCGGCCCTGCGCGCCCTGATCCGCGCCGCGGCCTGGGCCGACGAGCCGGGCAACCATGCCGAGCTGGTGGCCCTGCTGTCGCGTCCCGACCATGTGGGGGTCGAGCCTGAGATCGTGGCCCGGGCCCTGAAGTCCGAGATCGTCTTCCATCGCAACGCCGCCGGCCTGCCGCGCCGCGAGCACGCCCTGTGGTTCCTGTCGCAGATGGTGCGCTGGGGACAGGTGGAGGCGGACCTCGACCTGACCGCCGTGGCCGACCGGGTCTACCGCCCGGACCTGTTCCGCGAGGCGGCGTTGTCGCTGGGACCAGTGCTGGAGCCGGCCCAGGTGTTCGCCGACGCCGCGCCGCCGGCCTCGGCCCTGTTCGACGGGGCGCGTTTCGACCCCGCCGATGTCCGGGCCTATGCGGCGTCGTTCGCGGTCGGGCGGGCAGGTTAGGTTCCGCATCGGAGTATCCAGGGCCGTTCGCCGCCTACGCCCGTCTTCCTCGGAACAAGTCCGCGGATGACGGGCGGGGGCGAGGGCTGCGCCACGGCGGCGAGTCCATTGATTCCGACGCATTGAGCCTGTTTGTTTTGCTCATGTTTCAAGCAGCGCCGCCGCCTATTTGCTGAGCAACTGGACGATGCGGCTCGGATCGCGCCGCAACGCAGCATGGCGCGTGACTCCGTGCGCCTTCCGCGCCTTCACTTGCACCAAGCCTTCGGACAACGGCGTCCGTGGCTGCCAGAGACGACCGCTCGGATGCGGTCACCCGCCTGAGGCGCCCGCGCCTCGCTCTCGCAGACACGCACATCCGAGGCATACCATGCTCTCTCGTGATTTCCTGAAGGCCGGCCACGCCCCGACCCTGTTCGCCGCGTTCCTGTATTTCGACCTGAGCTTCATGGTCTGGGTGATCCTGGGCCCGCTGGGCGTGGCCATCGCCAAGGACTTCCACCTCGATCCCGCCCAGAAGGGCCTGATGGTGGCCATTCCCGTCCTGGCCGGCGCGGTGCTGCGCCTGGTCAACGGAGTGCTGGTCGACCGCATCGGCCCCAAGAAGACCGGGATGATGGGTCAGCTGATCGTGCTGGCCGGCCTGGTCCTCGCCTGGTTCCTGGGCATCCACAACTATCACCAGGTGCTGGCCCTGGGCCTGGTGCTGGGCGTGGCCGGCGCCTCGTTCGCCGTCGCCCTGCCGCTAGCCTCGCGCTGGTATCCGCAGGAGCACCAGGGCCTGGCCCTGGGCATCGCCGGCGCCGGAAATTCGGGCACCGCCCTGGCCGCCCTGTTCGCGCCGATCCTGGCCAAGACCTTCGGCTGGCAGAACGTGATCGGCATGGCGGCCATCCCGCTGGCCGTCGCCTTCGTCATCTACATGCTTCTGGCCAAGGACGCCCCCGAGCAGCCCGCGCCCAAGAAGCTGGCCGAGTACCTGGACGTGCTGAAGGTTCCGGACGCCTGGTGGCTGATGCTGCTGTACGCGGTCACCTTCGGCGGCTTCGTCGGCCTGGCCTCGTCCCTGACCATCTATTTCAACGCCGAATACAGCCTCTCGCCCGTGACCGCCGGCTTCTTCACCGCCGCCTGCGTGTTCGCCGGATCGTTCATCCGCCCGGTCGGCGGGGCCCTGGCCGACCGCTTCGGCGGGGTGCGGACCCTGAGCGTCGTCTTCGCCCTGGCCGCCGCCGGCCTAGCCACGGCCAGCTTCCAGATGCCCTCGGCCTATGTCGCCCTGGCGGTGCTGATGTTCTCGATGCTGGCCCTGGGCGCCGGCAATGGCGCGGTCTTCCAGCTGGCCCCCCAGCGGTTCCGCAAGGAGATCGGCGTCATGACCGGCCTGATCGGCATGACCGGCGGCGTCGGCGGCTTCTACCTGGCCTCCAGCCTGGGCATGGCCAAGAAGATGACCGGTTCCTACCAGGTCGGCTTCCTCGGCTTCGCGGCCCTGGCGGTGTTCGCCCTGGTGGCCCTGCACAGCCTGAAGGCCCGCTGGCGGGCCGTCTGGCCCACCCTGCACGGCGACTCCGCCGCTCCGGTCCGCGTCTGATCCTTTTCCCAGTGAGCAAAACCATGACCAAGGAAAAGCTGGTCGTCATCGGCAACGGCATGGCCGGTTGCCGGGCGGTCGAGGAAGTCCTCAAGCGCGATCCCGACCGCTACGAGATCGCCATCTTCGGGACCGAGCCGCGGGTGAACTACAACCGCATCATGCTGTCGCCGGTGCTGGCGGGGGAAAAGTCCTTCGCCGACATCGTGATCAACGACGAGGCCTGGTACGCCGACAACGGCATCGCCCTGCACGCCGGACGGGCGGTCACGGCGGTCGATCTGGAAGGCCGCAAGGTGGTCGCCGAGGGCGGGCTGGAAGTTCCCTACGACAAGCTGATCCTGGCCACGGGCTCCGACCCGTTCCGCCTGCCGCTGCCGGGCATCGACCTGAAGGGCGTGGTCACCTTCCGCGACCTGGACGACGTCGAGGCCATGGTCGCCGCCTCAGGCAAGCCCGGCGCCAAGGCCGTGGTCATCGGCGGCGGCCTGCTGGGCCTGGAGGCCGCCTACGGCCTGGCCCGCCGCGGCATGTCCGCCACGGTCGTCCACCTGATGGACGTCCTGATGGAGCGGCAGCTGGACGAAAGCGCCGGCTTCCTGCTGCGCGAGGCCCTGCTGGAGCGCGGCGTCGAGACGGTGATGGGCGCTCACTCCGAGGAGATCGTCGGCGAGAACGGCCAGGTGACCGGCCTCAAGCTCAAGGACGGCCGCACCCTGCCGTGCGACCTGCTGGTCATGGCCGTGGGCATCAAGCCCAACGCCGCTCTGGCCCGCGCCGCCGGCTTGGCCGTCAATCGCGGCATAGTGGTCGACGACGCCATGCGCACCTCCGATCCCGCGGTGTTCGCGGTCGGCGAATGCGCCGAACACCGGGGCAATTGCTACGGCCTGGTCGCGCCGATCTGGGAGATGTGCCGCTCGCTGGCCGAGTCGATGACCGACGGGGAGGGGGCCTATGAGGGCTCGGTCCTGTCGACCCGCCTGAAGGTCTCGGGCGTCGACGTGTTCTCGGCCGGCAAGTTCTCGGGCGGCGAAGGCTGCGAGGACATCGTGTTCCGCGACGCCGGCCGCGGCGTCTACAAGCGCGTGGTCATCGAGGATGGCAAGGTGGCCGGGGCGGTGCTGTTCGGCGACGCCGCCGACGGCAACTGGTACTTCGACCTGATGCGGGCCGGGACCACGGTCACCGACATCCGCGAAACCCTGATCTTCGGCCAGGCCATCACGGAAGGGCTGTCCGGCCTGGACCCTAACGCCGCCGTTGCGGCCATGCCCGACACGCAGGAAATCTGCGGCTGCAACGGCGTCTGCAAGGGTTCGATCGTTTCGGCCATCACCACCCAGGGCCTGACGACCCTGGACGACGTGAAGGCGGTCACCAAGGCCTCGGCCTCGTGCGGCTCGTGCACGCCGCTGGTCGAGCAGGTGCTGAAGCTGACCCTGGGCGACGGCTTCAAGGAACAGACCGGCCCCAAGCCGATGTGCAAGTGCACGCACAAGCCGCACTCCGACGTCCGCAAGGCCATCGTCGAGTGGGAGCTGAAGTCCATGCCGGCCGTCATGCAGGCGATGGAATGGACCACGCCCGACGGCTGCTCGTCGTGCCGGCCGGCCCTGAACTACTACCTGCTGTGCGCCTGGCCGTCGGAATACCGCGACGACAAGCAGTCGCGCTTCATCAACGAACGCGTCCACGCCAACATCCAGAAGGATGGCACCTACAGCGTCGTGCCGCGGATGTGGGGCGGGGTGACCACGCCCGACGAACTGCGGGCGATCGCCGACGTCGCCGACAAGTTCGCCATCCCGACGGTCAAGGTCACTGGCGGCCAGCGGATCGACCTGCTGGGCGTCAAGAAGGACGACCTGCCGGCCGTCTGGGCCGACCTCAACGCCGCGGGCATGGTCAGCGGCCACGCCTACGCCAAGGGCCTGCGCACGGTGAAGACCTGCGTCGGCAGCGACTGGTGCCGGTTCGGCACCCAGGATTCCACGGGCCTGGGCGTCCGCCTGGAGAAGTTCCTGTGGGGCTCCTGGGCGCCGGCCAAGGTCAAGCTGGCGGTGTCGGGCTGTCCGCGCAACTGCGCCGAGGCCACCTGCAAGGACTTCGGCGTGGTCTGCGTCGACAGCGGCTACGAGATCCATATCGGCGGCGCCGCCGGCCTGCATATCCAGGGCACCCAGGTGCTGACCCGGGTGGCGACCGAGGACGAAGCCGTCTGGGTGATCGCCGCGGCGATGCAGCTGTACCGCGAGGAAGGCTGGTACCTGGAGCGGGTCTACAAGTGGATGGCGCGCGTGGGCCTGGAGAGCATCCAGGCGCAGGTCACCGATCCCGACCAGCGCAAGGCGCTCTACGACCGGTTCGTCTTCTCGCAGCGCTTCGCCCGCATCGATCCGTGGGCCGAGCGCGTGGCCGGGCGCCACACCGAGGAATTCACCCCCATGAGCCGCCGGATGGAGTTCGTTCCCGCATGAACGCGCATGTGAAGGTCCCCGTCTGGGTCGATGTCGGCGCCGTGACCGACATCCCGCGTCGCGGGGCGCGCCGGGTGCCCAGCCCGCGCGGCGACATCGCTATCTTCCGCACCGGCGACGGCGAGGTGTTCGCCCTGATGGACGCCTGTCCGCACAAGGGCGGTCCGCTCAGCCAGGGCATCGTCCATGGCCGGGCGGTGAGCTGCCCGCTGCATGCCTGGAACATCGACCTGGCCAGCGGCGAGCCGATGGGCGCCGACAAGGGCAAGGGCTGCACGCCCGTGGTGCCGCTGGAGGTGCGCGACGGCCGCCTGCTGCTGAGCCTTGATCTCCATGGCTGACGGTTCGGCCGCCGCGCTCGTCAAGACGACCTGCCCCTATTGCGGGGTGGGCTGCGGCGTGTCGGGCGCGGTCGGCCAAGCGCCGTCCTCGGACGGCCGGGCCTTGTCGGTGGCCGGCGACGCGGCCCACCCCGCCAACCTCGGCCGCCTGTGCTCCAAGGGCACGGCGCTGGGCGCGACGGTGGGGCTGCAGGGCCGGCTGCTGGAGCCGACGGTCAACGGCAAGACCGCTAGCTGGGCCGACGCCACGGCCCTGGTGGCCAAGCGCTTCAGGGACACCATCGCCAGGCACGGTCCCGACAGTGTGGCCTTCTACGTCTCGGGCCAGATCCTGACCGAGGACTATTACGTCGCCAACAAGCTGATGAAGGGCTTCATCGGCTCGGGCAACATCGACACCAACAGCCGCCTGTGCATGGCCTCGGCGGTGGCGGCGCACAAGCAGGCGTTCGGCGCCGACCTGGTGCCCGGCTGCTACGAGGACCTGGACCTGGCCGACCTGGTGGTGTTCAGCGGCCACAACGCCGCCTGGACCCACCCGGTGCTGTTCCGGCGCATGGAAGCCGCCAAGGCGCGCGGCCAGAAGCACGTGGTCATCGACCCGCGCCGCACCGACACCGCCGAGGGCGCCGACCTGCACCTGGCCATCGCGCCACAGAGCGACGTGCGGCTATGGAACGGCCTGCTGGCCCACCTGATCCGCATCGACGCCGTCGACCGCGACTACATCGCCGCCCACGTCAACGGCTTCGAGGTGGTCGAGGCGGCGCTGGGCGAGCTCGACCAGTCGCCCGCCGCCGTGGCCGCCGACTGCGGTGTAGCGTTCGACGATTTGCTGAGCTTCTACAAGCTCTTCGCGGACAATCCCAAGACAGTCAGCCTGTTCTCGATGGGGGCCAACCAGTCGGCCCAGGGCACCGCCAAGGGCCTGTCGATTCTCAACGTCCACCTGGCGACCGGCCGGATCGGCAAGCCCGGCAGCTGTCCGTTCTCGATCACCGGCCAGCCCAACGCCATGGGCGGGCGCGAGACCGGCGGCATGGCCAACACCCTGGCCGGCCACATGGACTTCGCCCCGGCCGATCGCGACCGGGTGGCCCGCTTCTGGGGCGCGCCCGACACCGCCCGGGCCCCGGGCCTGAAGGCCGTCGACATGTTCGAGGCCATCCACGCCGGCAAGATCAAGGCCGTGTGGGTGATGGCCACCAATCCCGCCGTCAGCCTGCCCGACGCCGGCCGGGTCCGCGAGGCGCTGGACCGCTGTCCGTTCGTGGTGGTGTCCGACTGCGTCGAGACCGACACCACGGCCTTCGCCGACGTCAAGCTGCCGGCCCTCGCCTGGGGCGAGAAGGACGGCACGGTCACCAATTCCGAGCGCCGGATCTCGCGCCAGCGGGCGCTGTTCCCCGCGCCGGGCCAGGCCCGCGCCGACTGGCGGATCGTGGCCGACGTCGCCCAGGCCATGGGCTTCGACGGTTTCGGCTGGTCCTCCCAGGCCAGCGTGTTTCGCGAATGGGCCCGCCTGACAGCCTATGAGAATACCGGCGAGGAGACCGGTCGCGTCCTGAACCTGGCGGGACTTTCGACTTTGACGCCAGAGACTTACGACCAACTCCTGCCGATCCAGTGGCCGGTCCGGGCGGACGGCCGGGGGACGCCCCGCCTGTTCACCGACGGCCGCTTCCAAACCCCCGACGGCCGCGCCCGAATGGTCCCCATCCGGCCTAAGGGCCCCGCCGACGCGATGGACGCGGCCTATCCGCTGTCGCTGAACACCGGCCGCATCCGCGACCAGTGGCACACCATGACCCGCACCGGCCTGGCCCCGGACCTGTGTCGCCACGCCCCCGAGCCGTTCGTCGAGGTCCACCCGGCCGACGCCGAGGCCCTGGGCGTCCAGGACGGCGCTCTGGCCCGAGTGATCACGGTGCGCGGCGAGGCCGTGGCCCTGGCCAAGGTCACCGAACGCCAGCGGCCCGGCGGCCTGTTCATGCCGATGCACTGGACCGACGCCTTCGCGCCGTCCGGCCGTTCCAATCACCTGATCGCGCCCAACCTCGACCCCACGTCCGGCCAGCCGGAGTTCAAGCACACCCCCGCCCGGCTCCGCCCCTATCGCGAGACCTGGAAGGGCTTTTTCCTCACGCGGGACAGCCTCGCCCTTCCGTCGGGTCTGGACCTCGTCTGGCGGCGCATTCCCCAGGACGCCTGCCAGCAACACGAGTTCGCCGGCCGGGGCGACGAAGTCGAGCGCGCCGCCCTGCGCAAGGGGCTCGTCAAGGGTCTCGTCGGCGAACTCGTGACCTATGAGGACGTCGCCACCGGCGCGCGGCGCGACGCCTGGCTGCGCGACGGCCGGCTGGTGGCGGTCCTGTACATCACGATCAATGGCCGCCTGCCGCCGCGCGACTGGCTGGCCGAGCTGTTCGCCGAGTCCGAGCTGAGCCAGGACGCCCGCTCGGCCCTGCTGTTCGGCCGTCCGCCCGGCGCGCCGGTCGACAAGGGGCCGCTGGTCTGCGCCTGCCTGAAGGTCGGCGCCAGGGCGGTGCAGGCCGCCATCGTCGCCGGAGCCGCCAGCCCCGACGCGGTCGGCGCCGCCACAGGGGCGGGGACCAACTGCGGGTCCTGCCGTCCCGAGATCGCCCGGATGATCGCCGCGACCGCCGCCGTTCCCGCCAAGGAGCCAGCCCATGTCTGACGCCGCCCAAGTCCTGCTCGTCGGGGCCGGTCCCGGTCCGGTCGACCTGATGACCCTGCGGGCCGTGCGCGCGGTGGAGAGCGCCCAGGCGCTGCTCTACGACGCCCTGATCAGCGACGAGGCCATCGCCCTGGCCCCGGCCGGCTGCGTGCGCATCCAGACCGGCAAGCGGGCCGGCAAGCCCAGCATGCACCAGGACGAGATCAACCGCCTGATGCTGCGCCTGGCGCGCAAGGGCCTGCGCGTCGTGCGGCTGAAGGGCGGCGACCCCTCGGTGTTCGGCCGGGTGGGCGAGGAGTCGGCCTTCCTGCGCGAGCACGGCGTGTCTGTCGAGGTGGTGCCCGGCGTCACCGCCGCCTGCGCCGCCGCCGCCCAGTTCGGCTTTCCCCTGACCCATCGCGGCGAGGCCCGGCGCGTGGTGTTCACCACCGCGCGGCTGGAGGCCGGGACGCTCAGCGGCGACTGGAGCGCGGCCGGCGATCCGCAGGCGACCCTGGCGGTCTATATGGGCGGCGAGGTGGCCCAGGCCCTGTGCGCGCGGATGATCGCCGCCGGCCGCGCGCCCGGCACCCCGGCCGTGGCCATCGAGCAGGCGGGCGGGGCCAACGCCAGGATCTTCCACGGTACGCTGGAGACTCTGCCCGAACGCCTGGACAGCCACGGCGGCCCGGTGGTCATCGTCGTCGGCGAGGTGGCCGCCCAGGCCCAGGCTGTCGATACGGACCAGGACGCGCTGCTGGCGCGGACGGCCTAGCGAGCCGGGGACGCGCCCTTGCGGCGTGTCCCCACCAAGTCCGGCGCTAAATGGGACACGCTGCAAGGGCGCGTCCCCGCCGGGCTTGACGGATCTCCCCTTTCGGCCCGCCCATGGGGCATGGGGAACGCAACACCGAGTCGAAGCCCGATCACCCGCGCCCTGGCCACGGCGCCGCCCTGGGCCTTCGCCGTCTACGGCGGGCTGGCGGCCTTCGCGGCCTATTTCTCGATGTTCGCCTATCGCAAGCCGTTCACGGCCGCCCATTACGACCACATGGCCGGCTGGCCGCTCGCCATCGACTTCAAGGTGGCCCTGGTGATCGCCCAGGTCGCCGGCTACGCCGTGTCGAAGATCATCGGCATCAAGGTGATCTCCGAGATGCGGCCCGAGCGGCGCTGGCTGGCCATCCTGGTCCTGATCGGCGGGGCCGAGCTGTCGCTGCTGGGCCTGAGCCTGGGACCGGCGGTCGCCGGTCCGCCGGCCCTGTTCGTCAACGGCCTTTGCCTGGGCATGATCTGGGGGCTGGTGTTCGGCTTCGTCGAGGGGCGGCGGCTGTCGGAGGTGCTGGGGGCCATGCTGTGCGCCAGCTTCATCCTGGCCTCGGGCGTAGTGAAGTCGGTGGGCAAGGGCCTGCTGCTGCAGGGCGTCGACGAGCGCTGGATGCCGGCCCTGACCGGCCTGATATTTACGCCGCTGCTGCTGCTGGCCGTGGCGGCCCTGACCCAGCTGCCGCCGCCGTCGCCGGCCGACGAGGCGGCCCGCGTGCGCCGCGCGCCCATGGACGCCAGGGCCCGCGCCGCCATGTTCGCGGCCCACGCTCCGGCCCTGGTCCTGCTGGTGCTTGTCTACGTGCTGCTGACGGCGCTTCGGGACTTTCGCGACAACTTCGCCGCCGAGATCTGGGCCGAGTTGGGCTTCAAGAACGCCGCGGCGATCTTCTCGCTGTCCGAGATCCCGGTCGCGGCCATCGTACTGGCCGGGCTGGGCGTGCTGAGCCTGGTGCGCGACAACCGCCGGGCGGTCGGCTTCAACTTCGCCTTCGTGGCCCTGGGCTTCGCCCTGCTGGGCGCCGCCACCCTGGGCCGGCAGGTCGGCCTGCTAGGGCCCGTGGCCTGGATGATCGCCACCGGCGCGGGGATCTACATGGCCTACACCCCGTTCAACGGCATGCTGTTCGACCGGCTGATCGCCGCCACGGGCCAGGTGGGGACGGCGGGGTTCCTGATCTATGTCGCCGATTCCTGCGGCTATGTCGGCAGCGTCTCCCTGCTGCTGGCCCGCTATTTCGCCAAGCTGGAGCTGGCCTGGAGCGGCTTCCTGGCCGGGGCGGCCTATGCGACCTCGGTCATCGGGGTGGCCGGGGTGGGGCTGGCGTGGATGCTGCTCAGATTGCCCAGAACCAGGGCTTAGCCGCCCAGCATCGCCTCCAGCGCCAGGACGGTCGTCCACGGCCGGCCGGTGATCCGCGTTCCCAGGGTCTTCTCGACCAGGCCGTTGGTCAGCTTCGAGCCGCCGATCCCGTCCGGATAGGTCGCGTAGAGCTGGCGGCTTTCGGCCCGCACCTGCTCGCGGCCGCGGATCGCCGTGCGCAAGGCGCCGACGGCCTTCTTGTCCGGGGCGTCCTTCAGGAACAGGGTCATCAGCCAGCCGGGATCCTGGGCGGCGAATTCGGGGAACGGGTTGGCGGCGACCAGGGCCCGCCAGGCGTCGGCAGTGCGCACATAGACATCGGTCCGCAGGGCGAACCGCTCCATCAGGGCGGTCTCGATCTGGGTCTGCAGCTCGGCGCCCGTCTGCTCGCCGCTGGCGAACACCAGGTCGCCGACCTTGGGGCCGACGCGGACGTCGGCATGGCCCAGGTCGGTCAGCAGGGCGGTCAGCTCGTCCGCCGTGACCAGGCGGTTTCCAGCGGCGTTGACGCCGCGCAGCAGGGCGATGTGGACGGTCATGGTCGAGGCCTTTCGAACGAGGCGGTTGTCTAGACCTTCGTCCTGACTTCGTCAGGATGGAGGTCTAGGTTTTTGTTTTCGCGCATTTTCTTCACGCGAACCGGAGGCCACTTCGCTTGAAAATGCTCTAGACCTTCGCGACCGCGCCGTCCCGCCTCGATTTAGGCGTTCAGGGCCGCGAAGCCGCGTTCCAGGTCGGCGATCAGGTCGGCCGTGTTCTCCAGGCCCACGTGCAGGCGCAGCAGCGGGCCTTCCAGGTTCACCGGCCCGGTGCGGTTCTTCAGCTGCGGGTCGCAATGGATGGCCAGGCTTTCGTAGCCGCCCCAGGAAAAGCCCAGGCCGAACAGGTCCAGGGCGTCGAGGAAGGCGTGGACGGCCTTCTGCGACGCAGGCTTCAGCACCACGCCGAACAGGCCGCAGGCGCCGGTGAAGTCGCGCTTCCACAGGGCATGGCCGGGATCGGTCTCCAGGGCGGGATGCAGCACGCGGGCCACCTCGGGCCGCCACTGCAGCCAGCGGGCGATCTCCAGCCCCTTGGCCTGGTGGGCCGGCAGGCGGGTGGCCAGGGTGCGCAGGCCGCGCAGCACGGTATAGGCGTCGTCGGGCGACACCGACCAGCCGATGTCCCACATCGCGTCGCCCAGCTGGTTGCCGATCACGTTGTCGGCGGTGGCGGCGCTGCCCATGAATACGTCCGAATGGCCGCCGACATATTTGGTCAGGGCCTGGACGCTGATGGTCACCCCGTGGGCCAGGGGCTTGAAGTAGAAGCCGGCCGCCCAGGTGTTGTCGATCATCGTCAGCACGCCGCGGGCGTTGGCGGCGGCGGCGATGGCCGGGATGTCCTGCATCTCGAAGGTCAGGGAGCCCGGGGCCTCCAGCAGGATCAGTCGGGTGCGCGGGGTGCACAGCGCCATCAGGGCGTCGGGCGACAGGGCCGGATCGTAATAGGTGGTGGCGACGCCGAACCGGGCCAGCACCCGGTCGCAGAACCGTCGAGTGGGCCGGTAGGCGCTGTCGACCACCAGGATCTCGTCGCCGGCCTTCAGCAGGGCCAGCATGACGCCGGTGATCGCCGCCAGGCCTGAGGGGTAGAGCGTCACGTCCGGCGATCCCTCCAGCTCGGCCAGGGCCAGCTGCAGGTTGGCCGGCGAGGACAGGCCGGTGATGCCGTAGGTCAGCTGGCTGTCGTCATAGAGCGAAGCGGCGTTGGGCATCAGCACCGTCGAGCCGCGCTGGACCGGCGGATTGACCGTGCGGGCCAGCACCGAGCCGCCCTTGGGCGGAGCGCCCTTGCGGACCAGGCGGGTTTCTTCATCCAGGGGCATGGGGGACTCGGGCGACGACGGCGACACCCGGTGGTTTACGGCGCGGGGGCGAGCCGGTTCAAGGCCGGAAATCCTGGCTGAACGGAGAGCGGACCTGACGGGGGGCTCAAGATGCGGTCGGGGGACAGGCGCATGCGCCTGTCCCCGGCTACGCCCCCACGCCCAGCCTGCCCAGCACCCGCGTCGCCTCGGCGATCAGGGCGCGGCGGCGTTCGGTGTCGGCTTGGCGGCCGGCCTCGGCCTCGGCGACGTCGGCCTGGCAGTGCGGGCAGGTCGTCTCGTGCGGCCAGATATAGTGGGCGCAAGCCGCGCAGGGCTTGAGGCTGGGCGGCAGGGCGCCGCCGGCGGCCGAGCGCTCGCGCGGCGCGACGTGCACCGCCGCCGGATCGCGGACGGGCAGGGGCGTCGCCTCCGCGCCGGGGATGGCCTCGGTGATCAGGGCGAATTCGCCCACCGCGAAGCTTTCCGGCGGCGCCTCCTTGATCTTGACCACCCGCTCACGCAGCCCGTGCTTGGCCAGGTCCAGGGCGCGATGGTGGCAGTAGGGGTTGTTGCCGCGCTTGCCCAGCAGCGATTCCGAGGTCCAGGTGCAGCCGGCCCGACAGACATCGGCGTAGTAGCAGGTGCGGCAATAGCCCCACAGTTCCTCGACGTCGCGCAGGCGGCCAAAGCTCATCTTCTCGCTGTGGCGCCAGATGTCGGCCACGGTCATGTCGCGGACATTGCCGGCCGTGTAGAGCGAAGTGGCCAGGGACGGGCAGCCCTTGATCGTGCCGTCGGCCTCGATGCCGATGCCGGTCTGGCCGGCCGAGCAGCCGTTCCAGTGGTCGGTCTCGTCGCCGAACCCGCGCCAGATATGCTCGTAGGGGCCGAAATAGCCGATGTTGTTACCCACCACCATCAGCAGGCCCCGGGCCTGGCCTTCGTCGTACAGCCGGGCCAGTAGCGGCATGACGTCCAGCAACTGGTAGGGCTGCAGCAGCAGTTCCGGGTTGTCGACGGCGTTGCCCATGGCCACCGTCAGCTGGATCTGCCAGTGGGTGGCGCCGGCTTCGATGATCCGGTCCATCAGCTCGGGCAGGTGGGCCGCGGTCTCGGCTCCGATCTGGGTGTTGACCGAGACGGCCAGGCCCCGGGCCTTGGCGCGCCTGAGGGCGTCGATCGCCTGATCGTACGAGCCGGGCACGCCGCGCACCCGGTCGTGCAGGTCGGGCAGGCCGTCGATCGACACGCCCAGGCCCTGCAGCCCCGCCTCGACCGCCTCGTCCAGGCGCTTGTCGGTCAGGTTGCGAGCCCCGGTCTGGACGCCGGTGCGGATGCCGTGCTGGCGGCTGCGGCGGATCAGCTCGATCCAGTCGCGGCGCAGATAGGCCTCGCCGCCGATCAGGGTCAGTTCGCGCGTGCCCAGGGCGGCCAAGTGGTCGATCAGCTCCAGCGCCTCGGCGGTGGTCAGCTCGTCCGATCGCGGCCGGCCGGCTCGCGAGCCGCAGTGCTGGCATTTCAGATTGCAGGCCAGGGTGACTTCCCAGACCACATGGACGGGCACCAGCTCGGTATAGTCGCGCTCCAGCCGGTAGCGGACGGGCTTGCCGACGGCCGTCGTGACCGAGGGCGTCGTAACGGGGGGCGTCGTGACGGGGGGCCGCGCGTCGGCGTCGAGCGAGATCGCGTCCGTCATCGTGTCGATCCTTCAGGGGCGCGGGATGGGAAAAGATCGGGACGCGCCGCGGTCAGGCCGCGCGTCCCGGGGGGGAGGGCGGGGTGGGCCTCAGCGGCCGCGTTCCAGCTTGGCGATCTCCACCTTCAGCAGGGCCAGGAGGGCGGGGATGTCGCCATATTCCCGCAAGTGGGCCTCGGCCTGGTCGTGCAGGCGCTGCAGTTCGGCCAGATCGCCCTTGGCGATGCCGTCGGTGATGGCTTGTCCGTACAGAATGACGATGGCCATGGTCATGACCTCCGATGGGAAAGGGTTGGGGGGACGGCGTCAGCCGCGGCTTTTCTCGAGCTTGGCGATCTCGACCTTCAGCACCGCCAGCAGGGCGGGGATATCGCCGTATTCCTTCAGGTGAGCCTCGGCGGCGGCCTCGGCTTCCTTCAGGCGGGCCAGCTCGCCCGAGGCGATCGCGTCGGTCACGGCGACGCCGTAGGGTTTGATGCTCATGGTGTTTCCTCCGTCGCCCCGGGGCCTGTCCTTGGGCGTGGTTTCAGGGGCGTGTTTCAGGTTGGCGCGATCAGCGCTTCAGCTTGGCGATCTCGACCTTGAGCTGGGTCAGCAGGGCGCCGATGTCGCCGTGCTCCTCCACATGAGACTCGGCGAGGGCTTGCAGCTTGCGCAGTTGATCCAGGTCGCCGCCGGCGATGGCGTCAGTGATGGCTTGTCCGTAGAGCGGGATGGGGGTCATGGGAGACTCCGGGGTTGGGCCGGGCCGAGCGCGGGCGCAGGCGTCGCCGGCCCGGCGCTAGGCGTCGAGGCTGCGATCCCGTCTGGAGAGCGTTCGGCGGCGGATTGAGGCGATAAGCGGCACTGTCGATGGCGCGCCACGGCCGATCACGCCGTGGCGGCGGAGAAAGATCGCGATCCTTCCTCCTGTCCGCGAGGTTCAGGGAAACCTGCAGCTTTGTCAACTAAAGGCTGTATAGAGATTTTATGATAGTATAGCGATTATATCCTTCAGCCGATGGGGAGGGGGCCATGGACGCCATCGAGGGCGGATTGGACGTCAATCCGGAAGCCGCGCGGCGGCTGATCCTGGCCCGGGATCGCGACGATGCGCCGATCGTCGACGCCGAGCTCGACGCGGCCCTGGGCCTGCGCATCGCGGCGGTCGAGGCCCGGCTCGACACCCTGCGCCTGCTGGACCGGCATGGCGTGCAGCGCTTCGACCAGGGCGATCTGGCCTATGCGGTGGTGCGGGCCTTCTACCGCGTCCTGAAGCCCGAACTCCGGGTGCGTCCCGGCCTCAGCCTGCTGGACCTGGGCAGCGGCTATGGGCGGTTCGGCCTCTATGGGGGCCTGCGCCATGGCCTGGCCGCCTACGGGCTGGAGCTGGTGCCTGAGCGCGCGGAGGAGGCGGCGCGAGCGGCGCGGGCTCTGGGCCTGGCCCAGGTGAGCTTCGCGGCCGGCGACCTGCTGACGGCGCCGTGGCCCGCCGCTGACGTCTATTGCATGATGAACGCCGTGCTGCCGCGCCTCCTGCCCCCCGTGCTGACGCGGCTCAAGGCCGAGGCGCGACGGCGGCGGATCGTGGTGGCCTCGGTCTCGACCAGCAACCGGGCCTTCGCCCAGGCGTCCTGGCTGCGCGAACTGCCGGTCGAAGCGGAGGGCGTGGCGGGGCGCGAGCTGCGGCTGTGGGAGTCGGTGTGACGCCACGCTTCTCCCGTTGCTCGGCTAGACCGCCGCCCCCGTCGCCACCGGGACGTCCTCGCGGCCGCCCCATTCCGTCCACGAGCCGTCATAGACCGCCGCCCGAGGCTTGCCGAGGCGGGCCAGAGCCAGGGCGACCACGGCGGCGGTGATGCCCGAGCCGCAGGTGGTGGCGATTGGTCGATCGATGTCGACCCCGGCGGCCTCGAACACGGCCGCCAACCGGTCGGCCGGCAGCAGGGTCCCGTCGGCGGCCAGTAGGGCCGACAGCGGCACGTTGCGCGAACCGGGAATGTGGCCGCCGCGCAGGCCGGCGCGGGGCTCGGGGTCGCGGCCCTCGAAGCGGCCGGCGGCGCGGGCGTCGATCACCTGCTCGCGACCCCGATCTTCAGGCGACTTCTCCAGGTTGCGCTTCATCTGGTCCAGCGAGCGGACGATGTCGGCCTGGTAGCGCGGCGTGAAGTGGCGCTCCTGCGGCGTGACGGCCAGGTCGTCGACAGGGCGGCCCTCAGCGATCCACTTGGGCAGGCCGCCGTCCAACACCACCACGTCCTCGTGGCCCATGGCGCGAAATTCCCACCAGACCCGAGCGGCGGGCAGTATGCCGCTGGTGTCGTAGACCACGATCCTTGAGCCGTCGCCCAGGCCCAGCTTCTTGACCCGTGAAGCGAACTTGATCGGCGAGGGCAGCATGTGCGGCAGGTCGGAGGTCTCGTCGGCGATGTCGTCGATGTCGAAGAACACCGCCCCGGGGATGTGGGCCCGGTCGTACTCGGCCTTCGGATCGCGCTGGGCGGCCGGCATGTGCCAGGATCCGTCGACCACGCGCACGTCGGGGGCGTCGAGATGCTCGGCCAGCCAGGCGGTCGAGACGAGCGGATCGGCATGGGTCATCGCAGGGCCTTTCGGGGTCTGACTCGCCCCTTCGAGAAGGCGGGCAAGATCACGCGATCGGCCTTGAGGGGCAAGGCGCCGAGCCCGCCTTTCCGCATTCCCCCGATCCGGGGAGAAAACTACGGATGCGCCTCGTGCAGCGAGTGCTCCTTGGTTTCCTGGACCATCTTCTCCTGCACGCGCTGAATGACGTCGAGCTTCTTGACGTTCTTGCCCGGGCAGGCGTGGGTTGTGGCCGGATCCTCGCGGTGCAGCTTCATGGTCGTGGGGTCCAGGCCCAGCACGGCCGAGAGCGTGGACATGGCCGCCACGGCGTTGTCGCGCACCGCCGCGCCACGGCCGCCGTCGAACGGGTCCTTGTCGTAGTCGCCCAGCATCTCCAGGCCCAGGGCGATGCTGTTCCAGCTGGGGGAGTGGACGCCCGACACCGTCAGCGGCGTGAAGACCCAGATCTGCCGGTCGTCGACGAACAGGTGCGGCCCCGCGCTCCATTTCTGATTGTCGCGGTAATAGGCCTCGAGGTTGGCGATGTGGGTCTGGGTGAAGCCCTGCGGCCTCTGGGCCAGCGAGGGCACGCCGGTGTTGTGCAGGGCGATGAACTTCGGCCGCCAGGCCGACCAGGTCAAAGCCTCGCAGTAGGTCTCGAACGACTCGGGTGAAAAGCTCTTGCCGACAATACCCTTCCAAGCCATCAGGCCCTCCCGGTGCGACTTGGCGTGATCCTGCACCGGACGGTTGAGTTCTGCAACTTTTTGGTCAGCTCCCGGCGCGGCGCCCGCATGGCGGGTCGCGGGACGCCCTACATCCAGGGCGGGGTGGGCAGGCCCTTCTCGGCCAGGAAGGCGGGGTTGAACAGCTTGCTCTGGTAGCGTGAGCCATGGTCGCAGAGGATGGTCACGATGGTGTGGCCCGGCCCCATCGCCTTGGCCATGCGCACAGCGCCCGCGACGTTGATCCCCGTCGAGCCGCCCAGGCACAGGCCCTCGTGCTGCACCAGGTCGAAGACCTGTTCCAGCATCTCCTCGTCGCTGATCCGGAACGGATGGTCGATCGCCAGGCCTTCCAGGTTGGCGGTGATCCGGCCCTGGCCGATGCCCTCGCTGATCGAGGTCCCTTCCGACTTCAGCTCACCCTCGGCGTACCAGCTGTACAGCGACGCGCCGTGCGGATCGGCCAGGCCGATCTTCACCGATGGCTTGCGGGCCCGCAGGGCGGCGGCGACGCCGGCCAGGGTGCCGCCCGAGCCGATGGCGCAGATGAAGCCGTCCACCCCGCCGTCGGTCTGTTCGAAGATCTCCGGCCCGGTGGTCTCGAAGTGGGCCTGGCGGTTGGCGACATTGTCGAACTGGTTGGCCCAGATCGCCCCATTTGGCTCGGTCTTCGCCAGTTCCTCGGCCAGGCGGCCCGAATAGCGGACGTAGTTGTCGGGATTGGAGTAGGGGACGGCGTCCACCTCGACCAGCTCGGCGCCGAGCAGGCGGATGGCGTCCTTCTTCTCCTGGCTCTGGGTGCGCGGGATGACGATGGTGGTCTTGTAGCCCAGGGCCGAGGCGACCATGGCCAGGCCGATGCCGGTGTTGCCGGCCGTGCCCTCGACGATCCGGCCGCCGGGCCGCAGCAGGCCGCGCGCCTCGGCGTCGCGGATGATCCCCAGGGCGGCGCGGTCCTTGACCGACTGGCCGGGGTTCATGAACTCGGCCTTGCCGAGAATCTCGCAGCCGGTGGCCTGGCTGGCGCGGTTGAGGCGGATCAGCGGCGTATCGCCGATAGCGTCCAGGACGCTGGTCTTTACGGTCATCTCTTCAGTCCGGCCGGTCGGGAGGTGGTAGGGTAGATCGTGACGCGCGGTCCTCAGGCAAGGCCAGATTTCCTGAAGACGCCCCGGACGGTTTCAGCGCAGGTCAATCGAGCCGCTGGGTGATGATCACGTTCAGCAAGGCCAGAGCGCCGTTGACCGAGGCGGCCGCGCACCAGGCGCCGTGCAGGCCCTCGACCTCGACCAGATGGTTCTCGATGGCGTCGACCATGATGCCCTCAGCCACGGGGAACGAGGCGTCGCCCAGCAACTGCTCGTCCTCCAGCTCCTTGCACCAGGCGGCGACGGCGTCCGTCGCCGTCGCAGCGTCGAACTGGGTGATGTAGGTGCCGCCGTGGAAATCCAGGACCAGGGTATAGAGGTTCATCGCGCCGACCTCGCACGCGCGCTCGCGCTGTTGATACAGATCAGAGGTCGGGATGGACGCCGGCCTTCGCCAGGTCTGGGCCCCTCTTTTAGGCGCGGGAAAGGCCCAGCTGGATCACATTGGTGCGTTCGGTGCGGAACCCGGCCTCGCAATAGCTGAGATAGAACCGCCACAGCCGGCGGAACCGCTCGTCGAACCCTTGGCCCTTGATGTCGTCCCAGGCCGCCTCGAACCGCATGGCCCATTCGGCCAGGGTGTCGGCGTAGTTCTGGCCGAAGCGGTTGATGTCGGTCCAGGCCAGGCCCGCGGCGGCGGTCTCCTGCTTCAGGCGCGCCTCGCTGGGCAGCATGCCGCCCGGGAAGACGTAGCGTTGGATGAAGTCGGTGTGGCTGCGGTACTTGGCGAACAGCTCGTCGCGGATGGTGATGATCTGCAGGCCGGCCCGGCCGCCGGGCGACAGCACCTCGCGGATCTTGCCGAAATAGGTGGGCCAGTATTCCTCGCCTACCGCCTCGAACATCTCGATCGAGGCGACGCTGTCGAACTGGCCCTGAACGTCGCGATAGTCGATCAGCCGGATCTGGGCCTTCTCGGCCAGGCCCTGGTCGAACAATCGCTTTTTGGCGAAGTCGTGCTGGGCCTGGGAGATGGTCACCCCGGTGACCTTGGCGCCGACTTCCCGGGCCGCGAACTCGGCGAAGCCGCCCCAGCCGCAGCCGATCTCCAGCACGTGCTGGCCGGGCTTGAGGCCGATCGACCGGGCCAGGGCCGCGTACTTGGCGCGCTGGGCCTGGTCCAGCGGCTGGCCGGGTTCTTCGTACAGGGCCGAGGAATAGGTCATGCTGGGGTCCAGCCAGCGGGAATAGAAGGCGTTGCCCAGGTCGTAATGGGCGTGGATGTTCTTCCTGGAGCCCACCCGATCGTTGCGATGAAAGAGGTGGTAGAGCTTGTTGACCGCCTGCATCACCGGATTGCCGCGGACCAGGGCCGTCAGCCGGTCGAAGTTCAGCGAGAACGCCTCCAGCACCGCCGACAGGTCGGGCGTGTCCCACTCGCCGGCCATGTAGCCTTCGGCGAAGCCGATGTCCCCGGCCGCCAGGGCCCGGCGGATGAACCGGTAGTCATGGATGCGGATCACCGCGTCCGGGCCCGGCGCCTTGCCGACGATGCGCAGCGGCTTGCCCGAGGGCAGGACGAAGGTCAGGTCGCCGGCCGCCCAGTTCTCCACGGCGACGCGGAGGGCGGTGCGGAAGGCGGCCGGGGCGCGGCGCAACTCGGGGTCGCGGGCCGTGGCCGGCCAGGTCGCAGGCAGGATATCGGTCATCGACGCTCCCATCCCTAACTTGATTGACGAAGTTAAGAACTCTCGGAACCGGTCTGTAAATGGGGAGGACTATCGGCCCTCGCGAGAAATCTGCTCTCCCTTGAGGCCGCGATAGGCCGCGAGCGCGCGTTCGCGCGCCGCCGGATGCCCCACGATCGGTTCGCCGTAGATACGCCTGGCGGCGGGGTCGAGTTGCGCTGAAGCCTTCCAGGGCTCGTGGATCAGGGCGTCGGGCAGGCTCGCCAGTTCCGGAACCCACCGACGGACATAGGCGCCGACGGGGTCGAACTTCTGGCCCTGGGCGATCGGGTTGAAGATCCGAAAATAGGGCGCGGCGTCGGCCCCGCTGCCGGCCACCCACTGCCAGTTGCCGACGTTGTTGGCGAGGTCGGCGTCGACCAGCGCGTCCCAGAACCAGGCCTCGCCGGCCCGCCAGTCGATCAGCAGGTGCTTGACCAGGAACGAGGCCGCGATCATCCGCACCCGGTTGTGCATGAAGCCGGTGGCCCACAGCTCGCGCAGGCCGGCGTCGACGATCGGATAGCCGGTCTCGCCCCGGGTCCAGGCCTCGAACGCGGCGTCGTCGCGCATCCAGGGAAAGCCGTCGAACTCCGGTCGGAAATTGGCCTTCGGCAGGTCCGGGTTGTGAAACAGGATCGAATGGTTGAACTCGCGCCAGCCGATCTCGGACAGGAACGTCTCGACGGGGCCGGCCGGGGCGTCGCTGGCTTCGACCGCGTTGCGGGCCGCGACCCAGACCTGGCGGGGACCGATCTCGCCGAAATGCAGGTGCGGCGACAGGCGCGAGGTCGCCTCGACGCCGGGCAGGTCGCGCTGGCGGTCGTAGTGCTGGACAGGACTGGACAGGAAGTCGTCCAGCCGTTCGGCCGCGCCACCCTCGCCGGGGGTCCACAGGTCGAACCGCGTGGACCAGTCCGGCTTAGTCGGGTGCAGGCGCCAGCTTTCAAGGGCTTCGGTCGGCGGCCAGCGCGCCGGCGCAGGCAGGGCGTTCGGGGCGGGCTCGACCTGGACGTGATGGAGCCGGTCTCGCGCGGCGCGCCAATAGGGGGTGAAGACCTTGTAGGGCTGGCCGGCGCCGTTCTTCACCGTCCACGGCTCGTTCAGCAGGCCGGCGTTGAAGCTCTCACAGGCGATCCCCTCGTCCTTCAGCCAGGCCTTGAGGCCGCCGTCGCGGTCGATCGACGCCGCGTCGTAGAGCCGGTTCCAGACCACGGCCGCTGGCTGGGCGTGGGCGATCAGGTCCTCCAGGACCTCGCGCGTCGGGCCGCGCCGCAGGATCAGCCGCGAGCCGATCGCCTCAAGCGAGGCGGCGAGGGCGGTCAGCGACTTGTCCAGCCACCATAGCGAGGCGGCGCCCATCGGCCGCACGCTTGGGGACTCGTCGAAGATGTAGAGCGGTATCACCGGCCGCCCCGTGGCCGCCGCGGCGGCCAGGGCGGGGTTGTCGGCCAGGCGCAGGTCGTTGCGCAGCCAGACGATGACAGGGCCGTCCCGATCGATCCGCACGTTCGCTCCGTCCTCGCCCCAATGCTTGCCCCCGCCGCCCCCTGTGCCATAACGCGGACCATGTCCAGACGCGTCATCCTCGTCACCGGCGGCGCCGGCTTCATCGGCTCCAACATCGTGGCCAAGCTGTGCGAGGACGACAGCCTCGACGTGGTGGTCTGCGACTGGCTGGGCGAGGCCGCGCAGAACAAGTGGAAGAACATCGCCAAGGCGGCCATCGCCGACTTCGTGGCCCCCGAGGCCCTGTTCGACTGGCTGGCCCAGCGCGGCGACGAGGTCGAGCTGGTGATCCACATGGGGGCGATCTCCTCGACCACCGAGCCGGACGCCGACCTGATCGTGCAGTCCAACTTCGTGCTGTCGCGCGACCTGTGGCGGTGGTGCGCCCAGCATCAGCGGCGGCTGATCTATGCTTCGTCGGCGGCGACTTACGGCGATGGCCTGCAAGGCTTCGACGGCAAGGACGACATAGAGAGCCTCAAGGCCCTGCGGCCGCTGAACGCCTATGGCTGGTCCAAGGCGCTGTTCGACCTCTACGCCGTCCGCGAGGCCGCCCGCGGCCATGCCCCCACCCAGTGGGTGGGGCTGAAGTTCTTCAACGTCTACGGGCCGAACGAGGACCACAAGGGCGGCATGAAGTCGGTGGTCTGCCAGATCTGGCCCAAGGTGGCGGCGGGCGAGGGCGTGAGGCTGTTCAAGTCGCACCACCCCGACTACGAGGACGGCGGCCAGCTGCGCGACTTCGTCTATGTGCGCGACGTGGCCGACGTGGTCGCCTGGCTGGCCAAGAGCCCGCACGTCAACGGGATCTACAACCTGGGTTCGGGCAAGGCGCGCTCGTTCAAGGCCCTGGCCGAAGCCACCTTCCGCGCCGTGGGCCGCGAGCCCGACATCGACTATTTCGACATGCCCGAGGTGCTGCGCGGCAAGTACCAGTACTTCACGCAAGCCGACATGAGCCGCCTGCGCGCCGCCGGCTACAACGCGCCGATGACCTCGCTGGAGGACGGCGTCGAGGACTATGTCTGCGGGTTCCTGAACACGGACGATCCGTACCGCTGAGGCGCGCGGTTGACGGTCAGACCGCCCGCCGCACGTCGGTGACGGCGAAGTCTTCGCCCTTGAACAGCAGCGGCAGGTCGCGCGACTTAGCCAGGGCGTAGCTGAAGCAGCCGCCGTAGTTCAGGCCGTGAGCGCCTTGCCCAAAGGTTCGGTAGGCCGCCTGGGCGACATCGGCCAGGGCCCCGTCGAACGCCACCGTCGTTAGGTTCAGGGCGGCGATCAGGTCCGTCAACTCGGCCGCGCGCACGGCGCCGTGGCGACGGCTGGCGACGATGAAGGCCTCCAGGCGCGTCGGCGCGGCGATCAGCGCGGTTTCCGTCTTGATGATCGCGTCGAGAAGGGCTTCGGCGTCGGGCTCGCCCTGGAAGATCGCGATCAGCGCGGAGGTATCGACGACGATCACTTCGGCAAGCCGTCCTGGTCGTACAGCAGGGTGTCGTCGGAGCCTTCCTGCAGCACGGGCGAGGTCCTGACCCTGGCCTGGATCGCCCGGATCCGCGCCAGCCGCGCGGCCAGGGCTTCCGGCGTTGCTGGCGTGCGGTCGAGTTCGGCGCGCAACGCCCGCGTGACGACGTCGGTCAGGGTCAGTCCCGTCCGCTCCGCCAACTGGCGAGCGAGGCGGTCGGCTTCTTCGCTGCGGATGTACAGGCTCATGGTCCTGTATATACATCCGATCAATACAGCCTCCAAACCAAGCCATGATTGGGAGCGCCGCGCTGGTCAGGGGCGCCACCTTCGACCGCCACGCTGCAGGAGGCTCCAGGCCGTCTCGCGCGACGCGGCGGGTTCGTGTAACCAGGGCCCATGGCCGACCGGTTCAAGGGTTTCAAGCGCTGGATCTTCGCGGGGGCGGTGCTGTTCCTGGCGCTGGTCGTGTCGGCGGCGTTCTACTGGCGCTACGACATCCTGCGCACCACGCTGGATCCCAAGATCCCGTTCCAGACCTACGACCCGCCGCCGGCGCCCGACTACGCCCGGCCGAACGCCTGGGCCCTGCTGCCTCAGCACGGCGCGGCGAGCCGGGGCGGAGCCGACGTCTTCTTCGTCCATCCCACCAGCTATGACGGCGGCCGGGACTGGAACGCGCCGTTCGACCAGCCCAAGGCGGCGCGCGACCTGGCCCGGGTGAGGCTGCCCAACTACGCCGCCCCGTTCGCGCGGGTCGGCCGGATCTTCGCCCCGCGCTATCGCCAGGCCAGCCTCTACACATTCCTGACCCTGCGCGACGACGCCCGCGACGCCCGGCGCTTCGCCTATGACGACGTCCGCGACGCCTTCCGCCGCTATCTCGAGCACGACAACCACGGGCGGCCGATCGTGCTGGTCGGGGTGGAGCAGGGCGGCATCCTGGCCGAACGGCTGCTGAACGAGGAGATCGCCCCCAACGCCGCGCTGCGGGGCCGGCTGGCCGGAGCCTATCTGATCGAGACCGTCGTCCCGGCCGACGCGTTCGGCCCAGGGTCGGCCGTGCCGGCCTGCGCCAGCCGCGCCCAGGCAGGCTGCGTGGTCGCCTGGGCCTCACTGGTCGACGGCGATTTCCAGCAGGCCCAGGAGCTGACCAATCGCTCGCTGGTGTGGAACGCCGGCGGCGAGCTGGTCACCCTGGACGGCCGCTTGCCGCTCTGCGTCAACCCGCTGCTGGGCGCGCGCAGCGACGTCCGCGCCCCGGCCAGGCTGAACCTCGGCGCGGCCAACGCCACCGGCCTGGAGTGGGGGGCGCGGCCGGCCCTGCTCAAGCGCCAGGTCTGGGCCCAGTGCCAGAACGGCCTGCTGCACACAGGCCGTCCGAAATCGACCTCGCTGCGCGACAGCGGCTCGTGGACCGACCGTCGCAAGGTGGACGGCTTCAACCTGTTCTGGGCCGACATCGAGGCCGACGCCCTGGCGCGGGTCGCGGCGCTGAAGCGGCAGGGACCTGTTCCGCAGGTTTCCAGCTAAGCCGTTCAACCTGCGTCGTTGAGCGGCGAGGCGGCCTTCCAGTCGAACAGTTCCTGCAGGGTGCGCACCGCCCGGCCGCGCGGCGAGCTCAGGTCGGGGTCGCGGGCCAGGATTAGCCGGGCGTCGTCGGCGGCCACGGCGATCAGGTCCCGGTGGGCGACCGGGTCGGCCAGCCTGTAGGCCGGGAAGCCGCTCTGCTTGAGGCCCAGCGGATCGCCGCCGCCGCGCAGCTCAAGGTCCTTCTCGGCGATCTCGAAGCCGTCGTCGCTGCGGCGCAGGATGTCCAGCCGCTGCTGGGCGGTCTCCGACAGCGGCGGGTCGTAGAGCAGCACGCACGAGCTCTCGCGCGCCCCGCGGCCCACCCGCCCGCGCAGCTGGTGAAGCTGGGCCAGGCCGAAGCGGTCGGCGTGCTCGATCACCATGATGCTGGCGTTGGGCACGTTGACCCCGACCTCGACCACCGTGGTCGCCACAAGCACCGACACCTTGCCGTCGACGAAGTCGGCCATGACCGCGTCCTTCTCGGCGGCCGGCATCTGGCCGTGGACCAGGCCGACGCTGGGGCCGATGGCCTGGCGCAGGGACGCGGCCCGCTGCTCGGCGTCGCGCAGGTCGATCTTCTCGGACTCCGAGACCAGCGGGCAGATCCAGAAGGCCTGGGCCCCGGCCTGGGCGGCCGCCTTCAGCCGCTCGATGATCTCGGGAATGCGCGGGGTGGGCGCGGCGCGGGTGGCGACGGGGGTGCGGCCCGGCGGCTTTTCGTCGATGCGCGAGACGTCCAGGTCGCCGAACACGGTCAGCTCCAGGGTGCGCGGGATCGGCGTGGCCGACATGGCCACCAGGTGCGCGCCCCCTAAGCCATCAATAAGTCCCTTGTCCTGCAGCCGCTTGCGCTCGTTGACGCCGAACCGGTGCTGCTCATCGATGATGGTCAGGCCCAGGGCCTTGAAGGCGACGTCGTCCTGGAACAGGGCGTGGGTGCCCACCGCCACGGCGGCCGAGCCGTCGGCCAGCTTGGCCAGTTTCGACGCCCGGGCCGAGCCCTTGTCGCGGCCGGTCAGCAGGATCACCGCCAGGCCCTGCGCCTCCAGCGGCGGGGCCAGGGTCTCGTAGTGCTGGCGGGCCAGGATCTCGGTCGGGGCCATCAGGGCCGACTGCAGGCCGCTGGACGCCGCGTCGGCCATGGCCAGCATGGCCACCACCGTCTTGCCCGAGCCGACGTCGCCCTGCAGCAGCCGGCCCATGCGCTCGCCGCTGGCCATGTCGCCGCGCACCTCGGACAGGGCGCGGATCTGGGCCCCGGTCAGCCTGAAGGGCAGGGCCTTCTCGACGGCGTCCGACAGCGGGCCCGCGACAATACGGGGTGCGGGGTGCGAGCGCTTGCCGGCCTTGCGCTGGGCCAGGGCCAGCTGGTGGGCCAGCAGTTCGTCATAGGCCAGGCGGCGGCGGGCGACCGACATCGGCGACAGGTCAATCTCGGCCTGCGGGCCGTGGACCAGGGCCAAGGCCTCGCGCCAAGCCGGAAAGCCGCTCTTGGCCAGCCAGGCCGGATCCTGCCACTCCGGCAGGGCGGCGGCCCGCTCCAGGGCTTCCTGGGCGAACTTGCGGAAGGTGCGGGAGGGGAGGCCCGCGGTGGTCGGATAGACCGGCTCGATCGGCGGGATGTCGGCGACCCGATCGGCGTCGAGCAGGTAGTCAGGATGGGCGACCTGGATCTCGCTGCCGAACCGCTCGACCTTGCCGCTGACCGCCCGCCGGGCCCCGACCGGATGCTGGCGCTCCAGGTGCGGCCCGTGGCCCTTGAACCAGGTCAGGGTGATGAAGCCGTGCTCGTCCCAGGCGCGGACCCGCCACGGCTGGCCGGAGCGCTGCGGCGGCAGGTGGGCGTCGATGGTGACCAGGAAGGTCTGGACCGCGCCGTCGACGGCGCGGTCCGAGGTGGTGGCCGTGCGGCGGATCAGGCCCTGGGGCAGGGTGAACAGCACGTCGCGGACGATCGGCCCCGCCAGCCGCTCGACCAGCGGCGCGACGCGCGGCCCTACGCCCTTCAGCGTGGAGACCGGCGTGAACAGCGGAAAGAGAATCTCGGGGCGCATGTGGGATCACCATAGCGAAGCCCGCGACGGATGTGGACGCCGCCGTGTTCTCTTTTCGTGCTGTTCGGCGATTTCGAAGGAAGCTCGGCCGTAAAAGGCCGAACGGATCCCGGGGGTGACGCCTATGTCGTCCCCCGAAACCCGAAGGCGGGCCTATTCGCCCTTGTTCATGGCCGGATTCAGCGCGGCCAGGATGTCCTGCAGCTCGTCCGAGCGCGACGCGCCCGAGACGTTCAGGCGGGTGTAGAGGTACTCGGCCTTGTGTTTCATCGCCGCCTCGGGGAAGCGATTGCCGGCCCCGTGCAGGTTGTTGGCCTCGCCGGCGTAGACGACGGTTCCGGTGGCGTCGACGAAGACGAAGTTGCCAGCGATCGTCGTCCGAGGATCGCGATCCTCGGCCAGCTTGTAACGGTAGACGGCGCCTGATGCGCCTTGCAGATCGATATAGGGTTTCACTGGACCTCGCCTCACAGCACACGGCGTCGGCGGAGAGGAGGTGAGGGGCGCCGGAGGCCAAATTATGACCTTAGGCCACTCACCTTGCTGAGGAATCGCCGCGTACGTTCTTCCTTAGGCGAACCAAGCACTTCGGCGGAAGGGCCTTGTTCAATTATAACGCCGTCATCCATGAACAGCGTCCGATCGGCCACATCCCGGGCGAAGTCCATCTGGTGGGTCACGATCACCATGGTCCGCTTCTCGGCGGCCAGGTCGCGGATCACCGTCAGCACCTCGCCGACCAGTTCCGGATCCAGTGCCGAGGTCGGTTCGTCGAACAGGATGACCTGCGGATCCATGGCCAGGGCCCGGGCGATGGCGCAGCGCTGCTGCTGGCCGCCGGACAGCTCCCGCGGATAGGCGTCGACCCGATGGGCCAGGCCCACCTTGGTCAGCAGGGCCCGAGCTTTGTCGCGGGCGGCGGCGGGCGCTTCGCCGCGCACCACGATCAGGCCCTCGGCGACGTTGTCCAGGGCCGTGCGGTGCGGGAACAGGTTGAAACCCTGGAACACGAAGCCGACCCGGCCCTTCAGGGCGCGGGCCAGCGGCGGCTTGGCGCCGGCCGTGATCCCGGCCACGGTCAGGGTCCCGCCGTCGATGGCCTCCAGCCCGGCCAGGCAGCGCAGCAGGGTGCTCTTGCCCGAGCCGCTGGGACCGATGACCGCGACGACCTCGCCGGGCGTCACGGTTAGGTCGACGCCGTTCAGAACGGTCGTGTCGCCGAAGCGCTTGACCAGACCCTTGGCGTCGATGGCGCTTCCTGGAGCCTCGCTCATCGGCGGCCCTCCGCCTGGCGTTCCAGCCGGGTCTGGCCCAGGGCCAGCAGGCTGGACAGGATCCAGTAGAGGGCGGCGGCCGCCAGGTACATGGCGAAGATCTCGTAGGTGCGAGCGGTGATCAACTGGGCTTGTCGGAACAGCTCGGGCACCTGGATGGTGGCGGCCAGGGAGGTGTCCTTGACCAGGCTGATGAAGCTGTTGGACAGGGGCGCGACGGCGGTGCGGGCCGCCTGGGGCAGGATCACCCGGCGCAGGGCCTGGCCGCGGCTCATCCCCAGCACGCTGGCGGCCTCCCACTGGCCCTTGTCGACGGCGGCGATGGCGCTGCGCAGGATCTCGCCGGCATAGGCCCCGATATTGATCGAGAAGCCGATCCCGGCGGCCAGCAACGGCGGCAGCTGCACGCCCATCTGCGGCAGGCCGTAATAGATCAGGAACAGCTGCACCAGCAGCGGCGTGCCGCGGATCGCCGAGACATAGACGGCGGCGGGCCAGCGCAGGAACGGGCTGCGCGACAGTCGCATCAGGGCCAGGCCGAACCCGATCGCCAGACCCACGCCCATGCCGATCAGGCTGAGCAGCACTGTGTAGCCCGCGCCCTTCAGCAGCAGCGGCGCCGATTGCGCGACGAGGTCGAGGGCGGGGGTCATCGCGGACGGGCCGCGGGCGCGGCCGGGGACAGGCGCATGCGCCTGTCCCCAATCCTGGAACGGACCTTCACTTCGTCACGTCCTGGCCGAACCATTTCATCGAGATCGCCGCCAGCTGGCCGTTGGCGCGCAGGGCGTCGATGGCCTCGTCGATCGTGACCTTCATGGCGGGGTCGCGCAGCATCGCCACGCCCATGCCCTGGCTGGCGAAGGGCGGGCCGGAGGCGACGAAGTCGGGCGAGGTCTTGACGAAGTCGGCGGCCACCAGCCGGTCGTTCAGCACCGCGTCGATGCGGCCGGCCTTCAGGTCCTGGTACTTGGTGGGGTCGTCGTCATAGGTGCGAACGACGGCGGTAGGGACATTGGTCCGCAGCCAGGTCTCGTAGTTGGTGCCCAGGCCCACGCCCACCTTCTTCCCCGCCAGGTCGGCGGGCGTTGCGATCCCCGCCTGGCCCTTGCGGACGATGATCTGGATGCCCGAGACGGTGTAGGGCCGCGAGAAGTCGTACTTGGCGGCCCGTTCCGGCGTGATGGTGATCTGGTTGATCACCACGTCGATGCGCCTGGACTCCAGCGCCCCCAGCAGGCCGGCGAACGGCGAGGGGTGGAACTCGGCCTTGACCTTCATCTGGGCGGCCAGGGCCTTGGCGAAGTCGACCTCGAAGCCGGCCAGCTGGCCGTCCTTGTCCTGGAAGTTGAACGGCGGATAGGTGCCTTCCAGGCCGATGCGCAGGGTCTTGGTCGCCTCGACGTGCTTGAGACCGGTTTCGGCCGCGTCGCCGGCCTTGCCGCCGCAGCCGGCCAGGGCCCCCAAACCCAGCGTGGCCGCGCCGAGAGCCAGGCTGATCAGGAGTTCACGACGAGCGGGGAATCGCATGCGAGCCTCGGAAGACGAAATCATCCGCCCATTTCTATACGCCCCGCGCGCCGCCGCCAGAGGCAAGCCGCGCCGCCGCGCCGCCGCCCCCAACCTGACCGAGATTTAACCTGACGACGCGCCTCGGCTCTGGCTTCCTGCCGGGCTGTATCGTTCATCGGGGGACTTCCATTGGCTCTGTTCGATCCGGCCGCCGCCACCGCCGCCTATCTGGCGCAACTGCCGCCCGAGGCGCACGCCAAGGCCACGGCCTATACGCAAGGCGGGCACTGGCTGCTGCTGTGGGGCTTCGTGGTCTCGGCCCTGGTGTCGTTCCTGATCGTGCGCTGGGGCGTGCTGGTCGCCCTGCGCCGGCGGCTGGAGCGTCGCAAGTCGCGGCCCGTCCTGGTCAGCCTGGTGGTCGGCGTCGTCTACCTGCTGGTCGACAGCGTCCTGAGCCTGCCGTGGTCGATCTACGCCGACTGGTGGCGGCAGAAACAGTACGGCCTGACCAGCCAGGCCTTCGCCGGCTGGCTGGGCGAGCAGGCGATCAGCACGGCGATCGGCGCGGTGCTGTTCGGCCTGTTCCTGACCGCGCTCTACGCCCTGATCCGCAAGGCGCCGCGCAGCTGGTGGCTGTGGAGCGGCGGGCTGACGGCGGTGTTCATCACCGTCATGATGGTGCTGGCCCCGATCTATATCGAGCCGATCTTCAACCGGTACACGCCCGCGCCGGCCGGACCGGTGCGCGACCAGGTGGTCGCCATGGCCAAGGCCAACGGCGTCCCGGCCGACAAGATCTTCGTCTACGACGGCTCCAAGCAGTCCAACGCCTATACCGCCAACGTCTCGGGCCTGTTCGGCTCGGCGCGGGTGGCGATGAGCGACACCATGTTCAAGCAGGGCGCGGACCTGGCCGAGGTGCGCGGCGTGGTCGGCCATGAGATGGGCCATTACGCCCACCACCACGCGCTGTGGATCGCCGGCGTCATGAGCCTGCTGGCCATCGTCGCCTTCTTCCTGGTCGACCGCTTGTTCGCGCCGGTCGCCGCCCTGATGGGCGCGGAGACGGTGCGGGGCCTGGCCGACCCGGCCGGCCTGCCGGTGCTGGCGGTGATCCTGGGCCTGCTGGGCCTGTTGGGCCAGCCGGCGACCAACAGCCTGATCCGCATCGCCGAGAGCGACGCCGACCACTACAGCCTGGCGCATTTCAACGAGCCGGACGGCCTGTCCAAGGCCCTGGTCAAGACCATCGAATACCGGGCGGCGACGCCGGGCAAGCTGGAGGAGATCCTGTTCTACGACCACCCGGCGGTGGGCAACCGCATTCGCCGGGCGATGGACTGGAAGGCGGCGCATCCGAAGGCGGATTAGCTGAGAGGCTGTGCGTCCTTCGAGGCCCGCTGCGCGGGCGCCTCAGGATGAGGAGCGTTGTAGCTCTGAATTCCTCATCCTGAGGTGCGAGCCGTAGGCGAGCCTCGAAGGACGCAATGCGCTACCGCTTGCGCACGAACACCGTCCCCGCCGAATAGCCCGCGCCGAAGCTGCAGATCAGGCCCGTCTCGCCCGGCGCGAAGTCGTCGCTGGCGGTGTGGAAGGCGATGATCGAGCCGGCCGAGCTGGTGTTGGCGTAGGTATCCAGGATGATCACGTTCTCGCCGGGCTGCGGGTCTCGCCCCAGCACCTTGCGGCCGATCATCTCGTTCATGTTGATGTTGGCCTGGTGAAGCCACAGGCGCTTCAGCCCGGTCGGCTCGACGCCGATGTCGCCGGCGTGCTCGACGATCATCTCGCTGACCATCGGCACCACCTCGCGGAACACCTTGCGGCCTTCCTGCACGAACAGCTTGTCCTTGGCGCCGATTCCCTCGGGGGCGGTGCGGTTCAGGAAGCCGAAGTTGTTGCGGATGTTGTTGGAGAACTGGGTCTTCAGCCGCGTGCCCAGGATCTCCCAGCCGCCGCTGGCCTGGCTTTCGTCTTCCAGGATCACGGCCGTGGCCACGTCGCCGAAGATGAAGTGGCTGTCGCGGTCGGTGAAGTTCAGGTGGCCCGAGCAGATCTCGGGATTGACCATCAGCACGGCCTTGGCGCTGCCGGTGGCGATGAAGTCGGCGGCGGTCTTGATGCCGAAGGTCGCCGAGGAGCAGGCGACGTTCATGTCGAAGGCGAAGCCGTCGATGCCCAGGGCCTGCTGCACCTCGATGGCCATGGCCGGATAGGCCCGCTGCATGTTCGAGGCCGCGCAGATCACCGCGCCGATCTCCGAGGCGGGCTTGCCCCAGCGTTCGATCGCCTGCCTGGCGGCCTCGACGGCCATCTCGGCCAGGATCGAGATCTCCTCGTTGGGCCGTTCGGGCAGGATCGGCCGCATGACCTCGGGGTCGACGATCCCGGTCTTGTTCATCACGTAGCGGGCCTTGATGCCCGAGGCCTTCTCGATGAACTCGGGCGAGGAGGGGGCCAACGCGGTGATCTCGCCGGCCGCGATCGCCTCGGCGTGGGCGGCGTTGAAACGCTCGACATAGGTGTTGAAGGCTTCGACCAACTCGGTGTTCGAAACGCTGAACGGCGGGGTGTACAGCCCCGTGGCGACGATGACGGCTTTAGGCAAGGCGGCGGTCCCGGTGACGCTGGCGCGCCTCCCCTGAAAACAGGTGCGGGCGCGGCTTGGCTCTGTTGTCCGATCAATAGCACGCCCGGCGCGGGCGTCACCTTTCCCCGCGCGGCAGGGATGTCACACCTCGCCGCTTTCGAGGCCGGACACGGAACGATTTGGCGTCGCCACAATCGCCACGGACATGTCGGGAACGACACGCAATGGCCGCAAAAGGCCCAGGGAGGGTCCAATGGCGGCCCCAGGGCGCGGCTATCCAGGGCAGGCCGAGGCGCTCCCCCTGCCTCGCCAGTACCAAGGAGTACAACAATGAAGACTCTCATGTCGGCGGCCGTTTTGGCCGCGCCGGTGGTCGCCATGGCGGTCGCCGCCGCTCCCTCCCTGTCCCACGCCCAGGACACCGGGGTCTACGGGACCCTCGGCTACGCCGGATCCCGCGCCGAAGGCGCCGACACCGGCGCGGTGCAGGGCCGCCTGGGCGCCAAGCTGACCCCGCATTTCGGCGTCGAGGGCGAGCTGTCCGGCGGCGTCAAGGACGACGACATCGACACCAACGGCGTGCGGTCCAACATCGAGCAGACGCACTCGGCCGCGGTCTATGGCGTGGGCTTCCTGCCCGTGACCCCGAAGATCGACCTGATCGGCCGCGTCGGCTACGGCAACACCCAGTTCAAGCAGACCCTGGCCGGGGTCGAGAGCAAGTTCGACGCCGACAGCGTCAACTACGGGGTCGGCGCCCAGTACAAGGTCGACGACAAGAACGGCGTGCGCGTCGACTACACCCGCCAGCAGTTCCGCGACAACGACGCGGCCGACGCCAACGTGGTGTCGGTGGGCTACGCCCGGAAGTTCTAGTCAGGCCTGGACCTCAAACGAAAGAAGCGCGCCTCCTTGCGGGGGCGCGCTTCCTGAGTCCTGGGGACGTCGGCGGTCAGCTGAAGACGGCGGCCGTGTCGCCCGTGCTCGAGCTCTTGGGGTCGGGGCCGAACTTGTTGGGGCCGTTGGTGCCCGGCAGCACGGTGAAGACCAGCAGCACCAGGCCGCCGACGAAGGGCAGAAGGGCGATCAGCAGCCACCAGGCCGAGCGGTCGGTGTCGTGCAGCCGGCGGAAGCTGACGGCCAGGCTGGGGATGAGGATTCCCAGGACGAACAGGAAGTAGAGGCCGCTCAGCACCATGCCGATGGGGTTCATGTTGCCGCTGGTTCCACCACCGATCGCGCTGACCAGGATGAAATAGGCGATCTCGACCACGATGATGAACAGCGTGAACAGCCAGTATTCCGAACGGCGGGCGCGGCCGGAGAAATCGGCGTATTTCTTGAGCGGCTGGAACATCAGGGACATGGCAGGCTCCTGTGAAGGCCCCGGAGGGGCGTGAATTTTCGCGGTCAGGCCTGGGCCGGATCGGAAGGCGGGCCGCCGGCTGGCGGGTAATAGTGATTGTGCACGACGGTCGGATGGCCGTAGCCGGGGCGGCCCTTGGGATCGGGGCCGTAGCGGTTCTCGCCGGGCGTGCCGTCCAGCAGGGTGAAGATGAGCACCACGAAGCTGCCGAAGGGCACGAAGCTCAGCAGCAGCCACCAGCCGGACTTGTCGCTGTCGTGCAGGCGGCGGATGCTCACCGCGAGGCTGGGGATGAGCATGGCTAGGCAGAACAGCCCCAGCAGCGCCAGGAAGATCGAGGCCGCGACGTTGAGCTGACCGTCGCCGCCTCCGGTCGCCGCGGCGACCATGACCAGGGCGAGGAACAGGCCAAAGGTCACCAGGACTTGGAACAGCGTGAACAGCCAGTATTCCGAACGCCGGGCGCGGCCCTCGAACTCGGCATACTTGCGCAAGGCCTCGAACATCATGCGGTTAAGCTTCCCCCGGCGGCTCGCGATTGGCCGATTCTGACAACCCGAAGGCGAACCTAGGGTGGGAAGACGGTCGCCGTAAAGAACAATTGCCAAGATCACTTGGCGGCCGGGCGGAAGGCTTGACGCCGGCCGACGCCACGCCGACGCTGAAGCGATCGGGAGGAAGCGTCGCTTTGGACAAGGCGCTGATCATTCAGCTGGCGGGCTCGGCCGCGGCCGTGGGGCTGCTGGTGGCCCTGGCGGCCTGGGCGCGGATCGCGCGGCCGACTCCGCCGCTCGACGCCGAGGCCGCGCGAGCTCTGCTGGCGATCGAGTTCCCTGACGACCCGGTCGAGGCCCTGTGGATCGCCGCCGACGGGGCCGGGCTGGTGGCGCGGTCGGGCGAGCGGGCCCTGGTCGCCTGGCGCAGGGGCGACGGCTATGTGGCTCGTGAACTGCCGTGGGCCGCGGCGCTGGCCGCCAGGCCCGCCCGGGGCGTCCTGGCCCTCAGGACCGCGGACGGCGTGGCCCGCCTGGCGCTGAACGACGGCGAGCCCTGGCCGCCGTCGCGGTTCCTGTCCGGGGAGATCGCCGCGTGAAGACCTTCGACCCTGTGCAGGCGGCCATTCCGTTCTTCGTGCTGGCCGTGATCCTGGAGATCGTCCTGGCGCGGATGGGCCGGGCGAACGCCCGCTACGAGACCCGGGACACCGCCGTCTCCCTGGCCATGGGTCTGGGCAGCAGCATCGCCGGAACCCTCGTGGGCGGGGTGATCTTCGCCGCCAGCCTGTGGGTCTGGCAGCACCGGATCTTCACGATCCCGATGACCGCCGTCTGGGCCTGGGCGGCGCTCTTCTTCGCCGAGGATCTGACCTATTACGCATTCCACCGTCTGTCGCACGAACGGCGGTTCTGGTGGGCCAGCCACGTCAACCACCACACCTCCACCCACTACAACCTGTCGACCGCCCTGCGGCAGACCTGGACGGGCGGGGTGGCCGGGACCTGGCTGCTGTGGCTGCCGCTGTCGTTCCTGGGCTTCCCGCCGGCCATGGTGGCCATCCAGAAGGGGATCAGCCTAGTCTACCAGTTCTGGATCCATACCGAGGCGATCAAACGCATGCCGGCCTGGTTCGAGGCGGTGTTCAACACGCCGTCGCACCACCGGGTGCACCACGCCCGCAACGCCCGCTACCTGGACGCCAACTACGCCGGGGTGCTGATCATCTGGGACCGGATGTTCGGCACCTTCATCCCCGAGACCGACGAGGAGCCGATCCGTTACGGCACGGTCAGGAATCTGGCCAGCTTCAACCTGCTGACCAACGTCTTCCACGAGTGGATCGGCATCGGCCGGGACCTTCTGGCGTCACGCTCGCTGCGTGAAGTGCTGGGCTACCTGTTCGGCCCGCCCGGCTGGAGCCCGGACGGCTCGCGGGACACGTCCCGCACGCTGAAGGCCAAGTGGCGGGCGCGGTCGGAGGCCGCCGAACGGTCCCGCGTCGAGGCGCGGAACGACCCGGCGGCCTGACCGTCAGTCGATCTTGACGAAGGGCGTCGCGCCGCCGGTCACCTTGGGCAACTCGCCGTTCCACTTCTCGATGGCCAGCTGCTGCAGGATCTGCGGGTTGGCGCGGATGGCCTCGCCCTTGATGCGGATGGATTCGGCCTCGCCGCGCGCCTTGGCGATGGCGGCGTTGGCCAGGGCGGTTTCCTTGGCTTCCAGCGCCTTGGCGGCCAGGGCCTCCTGCTCCAACTGGGTCTTGTTCTGCATCTGCTGGATGATGGCGTCCGGATAGCGGATCGAGCCGATCCAATCCATCTGCGAGACCGTGACGCCGTGCTTGGCCCATTTGCCCGACACCCGGGCGAAGGCGCGCTGCATCACCGCCTGGCGACCGCCGCTGTACAGCGTCTCGACCCCGACCTTCTCGGCCTCGGCGGCGACCGCTGAGCGCACGTCGTTGCGGATCGGGCCGTCCAGCAGCTGGTCGAACGACAGGCGGTAGGTCTGGTAGAGGTTGGGCGCCGAGGCCGGGTTCACCTGCAGGGTCACCGACACGTCCGCCGTCATCGGCAGACCGGTGTTGTCGGAGAAGGTGATCTCCTCGTTCTCGTTGCCGCGCTCGTCCTTTTCGCGGGTGTAGCTGTAGGTCCGCTGGATCACCGGATACTGGACGATCCGTTCGCCGATGCCGCGGAAATACCAGCGGGCGGGCAGGGGCTCGGGCGAGACGCCGGCCCCGGAGCCCAGGGTCTTGATCTTCACGCCGGCGTTGCCGGGCTCGACCGTGGTGCTGTGCGAGGCGACGCCGCACGAACCGACCAGCAGGACCAGCAGGCTGACGCCGCCGATGGCGATCACCCGACCGGTGTTCTGGATCTTCGAGCGCGTCTTGGCGGCCCGCGCTTGGAAGTCGTTCGTCATTCCCCGATGTCCCCGTTGTTGGAATTCTGGCTCCTGGCGATATCCCGGATCAGGATGGACGCCAGCTTGCCCAAGCCCATCACCCCGACCGCGAAGGCGATCGGCGCAGCGACAAGACCGATGTCGGTCGCCGAACCCCATAGGGGCCCGACGATCACCCGCAGCAGCACGACGGCCAGCGACAGCCAGCCGATCAGATAGGCCGCGGCCTTGGCGTAGATCACGACGTGCTCCCCCATGCGGGCCGTCCCGCGTTCGCGCGAGGGTAGACCGGGAAGCTGCGCAGGGCCACGGTCGATGGCGGTGGAGGAGAGGGCGGTTCCTGGAGGAGCGGGGCGATGGGTTGCTTTCGACTCTAGCGGACGTCAAGAAACGTGATTAGCTCGGCCATGGTCTTCAAATGGATCGGTCTAGTCGCGCTCGGGTTGGCGCTCGCGTCGTGCTCGGGCGAGGGCTTCACCAGCCACACCCGGCAGTTTTCCGGCGTCTGGCTCTACGAGTTTGAAGGGTCGACCTTTGTCGAAGGCGCCACCGAGATACCGACGGAGCGCCCAGCCGCTGAAGAGATGGACTGGCTGGAGTGGGCCGATTGGCCGGATCTGGAAAACCTCATGGAGAAGCGCCTCGGAAACGGGGACTGCTACACGGTTCAGCCGTTCCTGGTCACTTTTGTCGGTCGCAGGACGCACCATCCATTTGGTGGCGCCGGCCATCTGGGCCTATGGCGATCAACGGTGACGGTGCAAAGACCGATCTCGGCCAAACGGCTCGGCCCGTCATTCTGCTACGACCGCTTACGACCCAAGTCGATGGGGTGGACGCCCCCCGACGGCATCAATGTGCCAAAGTGGAGGTGTTGAAAACACCACTGCAAAGGAGGCGTCCGTGGAAGAAGTTATCACAATCGGGCTCGACTTGGCCAAGTCGGTCTTTCAGGCGCATGGCGCGGATCGGGCCGGCGGCGTGGTCTTCCGCAAGAAGCTGCGACGAGAACAACTGCTGGCGTTCTTCGCCAGCCAGCCACGCTGCCTGGTGGCGATGGAAGCTTGCGCCAGCGCCCACTATTGGGCGCGTGAGATCGGCGGCCTGGGCCACGAGATCCGCCTGATCCCGCCGGCCTATGTGAAGCCATTCGTGAAGCGGCAGAAGAACGACATGGCCGACGCCGAGGCCATCTGCGAGGCGGCGCAGCGGCCGACGATGCGGTTCGTCACGCCCAAGAGCGCGCAGGCCCAAGGCTCGGCCGTGGTGTTCCGAACACGTGATCTCCTGGTCAGGCAGCGCACCCAGCTGATCAATGCGCTGCGGGGCCATCTAGCCGAGTTCGGCTTCGTGGTCCGGCAAGGCGCGGCGCACGCTGCGAGGCTGATGGATGTGGTCGACGACCCCAACAGCGATCTGCCGATCGAGGCGCGACCAGTGCTGGCCATCATCGCCGCGAGCCTGCGAGCCCTACAGGGCCAAATCGCCAAGCTGGATGCTGAGATCGCCGCACGAGCCAAGCGCGATCCTGTCGCCAGACGGCTGATGACTATCCCGGGCGTTGGGCCCGTCGTCGCCACCGCGCTGGTGGCGCTGGCGCCAGCCGCCAGCACCTTCAAGCGCGGGCGTGACTTCGCCGCCTGGGTGGGCCTTACGCCACGGCAGCATTCGAGCGGCGGCAAGGAGCGACTAGGGCGAACCAGCAAGATGGGCGAGCGCAGTCTGCGACGACTACTGATCCTCGGCGCCAGCGCCGCGGCCAGGGTGTCGGGCCGCGAGTCCGCGCCTGCCAATCCATGGCTGGAAAGCATGCTGGCCCGAAAGCCGCGGATGCTGGTCACCGTGGCGTTGGCCAACAAGATGGCGAGGATCGTCTGGGCGCTGATGGCGCACGGAGGAACCTACAGAGCTCCGGCCGTGGCGGTCTAACCGCCAGGGTCTGAGGCGTCGGAGAGGCAAAGGTCAGACGAGAGGTATGGCGCAACGGTCAGAAGACGGGGTTGGGAAAACCAGTGAAATGTCCGAGCGCCTTGAGCGCGCCAAGTCGTGCTGGACCCGATCCGCGATCTCCATACAGGCCAGCGGCGTGTGAACAGCCGCATCAACAGGCCGGACACACGGAAGCACCTGAACCGACAGCGCTAGAGATCTCGAAAAACCTCTTGCCTCGACCGGGGCGTCCACACACGGATGTTTCGCAGATTTTCCGCTCATTACATTGATCCGTCATTCCCGCCCGTGAGGCGCGCGCAACCGACAAAGCCTCGACACTAGAAGCTTCGTCGGGTTCGCGGCCAGCGGCCTGACGCTCGGTCGCCCAGGCGATCACCTTCCTAAAGTCCCCAAGTAGCTGCACCAGCACCTCGCCGCGCTTCTCCCCTGGGGTGACGACGATGCTGTCGATCACCGCCCGCAGCGCCTGGGCGGCATGATCGTGATCCTCGGGGCGGTCGAGCGCCTCGATGAGGCGCTCGACCTTCCTGCGATAGAGATTGGCCACATTAGGATGGACGTCGGGCACATCGGCCGGCGTCTCGGCCATTTGGGCCTCCAAGACCTCGACCTCGGCTTCCAGGACCCTCAGCTGCTCCATGAGCGGCCGGGAATAGCCGCCGTCCTCAATGGCCGCGACAATCCCGGCGATGGCCTTGCGGGCCTTCTCGAGCCGCTGGACATCGACGTCACGCGAGGCCCGACGCTGCTGGTTCAGCCGATTGGTCTCTTCGACCATCGTCCGCATCGCCTCACTGATCACCTCGGGCGCCATCAGGCTATCCCGCAGGCCGGCGATGACCCGCGCTTCGAGCGCATCTCGATTGACGGTCCGGGTGTTGGTGCAGCCCTTGCCCATAATGTGGCTGACGCAGCCGAAGCGATTGTTGCCACGCTTGGCCGCCGACCCGCCGCACACGCCGCAGACCAGCAGGCCCGACAGCAGGGTCTTGGGGCGGCGGTTGGCCGAAGCAGCCGCCGTGCGGCTCTTGGCCATGTTGGCCTCGTAGACGTGGACCAGGCTGTCCTGGCGCCGCCGCGCCGCTTGCCACAGACCATCCTCGATGATCCGCAGGTGCGGGGCTTGCACATGCACCCACTCGCTCTCGGGATTGAACCGAGGCTCCACGCGGCCGGTGTCGGGGTTCTTCATCCGCCGACGACGGTTCCAGATCATCTCGCCGACATAGAACTCGTTGTTGATGATGCCTGAGCCCAGGGCTCGGTTGCCTCGGATGGAGCTGTCGCACCACTTGCTGCCCCAAGGCGCCGGCACGCCCTCGGCGTTCAGTTCGATGGCGATCCGGCGCGGGCTCTTGCCGGCGGCGTAGTCGCGGAAGATGCGCCGCACCACCTCAGCCTCCTCGGGTACGATCTCTCGTTCCCCGGTCGTCACCCTGCCGGTGGCGTCGATCTCGCGCACAACCCGATAGCCATAGGCATTGCCGCAGCCGACCTTGCCCGCCTCGACGCGGCCCCGGATGCCCCGGTGGGTCTTGGCGGCGAGGTCCTTGAGGAACAGCGCGTTCATTGTGCCCTTGAGGCCGACGTGCAGTTCAGTGATCTCACCTTCGGACAACGTGACGATCGGCACGCCGGCAAAGCGTAGGCGCTTGTAGGCGCCGGCGATGTCCTCCTGATCGCGGCTGAGCCGGTCCAGGGCCTCAGCCAGCACCAAGTCGAACTTCCCAGCCAAGGCGTCGCGCAACAGCGCCTGGAGGCCCGGCCGTAGGATTACCGTCGAACCGGAAATCGCCGCGTCCGAATACGTCTCGACGACCTCCCAGGCCTGCTTGTCGGCATGCATCCGGCAGATGCGGAACTGATCGTCGATCGAATGGGGAGACTGCTTGTCGTCGGAGTAGCGGGCATAGAGGGCGACACGGGTCATGACCAAGGGCCTTTCCTGTCAGTCCTCGCCGGTCTCCCGCGAGGCTCCATTGTCGTTGGCGGCCACGCCGCCGTGGAAGAGGTCGCGTGCGATCTGGCGGCCCAGGAGGCGGGCAAGGTCCATCACCACGGCGTTGATGCGGGCCTCGGCTTCAGGGTCGCTTTCGTTGTCGTTGGCGGCGACGATGAAGGTGATCTTGCTGGGCTTATCGACCATGGCGGCCGCTCCGCGAGGGAAAGCTACCAGCTATGATCTCAGCCTAGATCAGGTCAACATCAACACAGTAATAATGTCCAAAAAGCTGAGCTAATACAATCGCGTCATGGCGAAATGCAGCGAATGATAGCTGAATATACGAAGAATATATTCGGCCTATATTTTCAGACGCCGCGCTTTATGAGCATAGCTAGAGCCTCGATGACGATGTCGTGGAGGGGGCCGCCGTCGTCACGCAGCGCTGCCGCCACAACGGCGAGCTTGCCAACTACGTCCCGCATGTCCTGAGCTTCGGCATCGGCGATGTCCCGCAACCCCTGCGTCTGCTGGCAGCGTAGCTCCTCAAGCCGCGCCTCCACGGTCGCGGTCTCCGCCTCAGCCTCGGCCGCCTCTGCCCTCCGGCCTGAGATCAACGCCCATCGCTCGGTCAGCCGATCGATCTCGCCGTCGGTTGCCAGCCACCGCCGGCATCTGTCGACGACCGGCGAGGGTCCTGCCGCTAGGACGGCGCGACGCGGCAGGGTGATCGGATTATCTGTGGACATGGCCAGGCGCATGCGCCTGTCCCCGTCCGCGGCGAAACCCCGTCCATGAAAGGAGACCTTTCATGCCTCGAACCCGAACCTGGGCTCGCCGGCGCGCCGCCTTGCTGGCGGCCGGCCTCACCCAGCCCGATCCCGAGCGCACGCGCGGACGGACGGGCCATCTTCGTCGCCAGATCTGGAAGAAATTCGCGGCGCACGAAGACCGCTGCGTCGGGGAGGCGGGATGGCCAGCCGCCCAGCGCAGGGGCGCATTCGACTAGACGTCGTGCAGCTTCACGCCAGCCTAATCCCGCAGCAGCGGCAGGCTCAGCCCCGTCGCCGGTCGCGCGGCCAGGATCTCGCGGCGGAAGCGGAACAGCTCGGCCGGGCGGCCGCCGGTGTCGGCGTCCTGGCGGCCCAGACCCTGGACCAGGTCTTCGCGCTCGACCACCCGGCGGAAGTTCTGCTTGTGCAACGGCACCCCGGCGATGGCCTCGACCGTGCGCTGCAGGGCCGACAGGGTGAACTCGGCCGGCATCAGCTCGAACACCACGGGGCGGTACTTGATCTTGCCGCGCAGCCGCGACAGGCCGGTGGCCAGGATGCGGCGGTGATCCGAGATCATCGGCTCGCCCAGGGCCGCCGACAGGGCGGCGGGCTCGGCCGGGGCGTGGCCCTCGGCCCGGGCCTGGTCGCGGGCCGCCTCGGGGGCCAGGCCCGCCTCGTAGAGCAGCTCGTAGCGCTCCAGCACCCGCTCCTCGTTCCACGGCGCGTCGTCCAGGGCGAAGGCCAGGCGAGCCCGCGAGGCCTTGCCGGGGTCGTCGCCGGCCCAGCGGCGCAGGGCGGGGGCGATGGCCTCGTCCAGCAGGGCGGGGCGGCCGTGGCGCCAGTCCTCCCAGGGGAAGAAGGCCGACCACGGGGCCCAGGCGGTGTCGGGAGCCTGGGTCTCGACCGCCGTGGGGGTCAGGCCCAGATAGCCGACCGAGACGACCCGGGCCGCCCCGGCCCCCATCTCGGCGCGCGGCGCGTCGCGACCCTCGTCCCCGAAGGTGTAGAGCTGCTCCACATAGCCCAGCTGGAAGCGGGTCTGCTGGGTGACGAAGGCGCGCAGGCCCAGCTCGAAGGTGCGGTGGCCGGCGGGGTCGAACGGACCGAACGGCAGGCCGGGCAGGGGGCTGGCGGCGTCGGTGACGGCGTCGTGCGGCCGGACGGTCAGCACCACGGCCTCGCCGTCGCGGATGGCCACCACCACCGCCGACAGGCCGATGACGACCGAGGTCGGGCCCGGGGCCCCTTGGTCTCGAGGGCCGCTCATTCGGTCTCGAACGCCGCGCCGGGCGCGGACTCGAAGCCGGCGGCGCGGGACAGCACGTGAAAGCGCTGGACATAGCGGGCCTGGGCCTCGAACGGCGGCAGGGGCAGGATCTTCAGGTCATAGCCGGCCGGCGGCGCCCCGAAGATGGCCAGGGACTCGGCGTGCTCGAAGCCGGCCAACTGGGTGGCCTCGAAGAAGGCGCAGGCCCGGTCGGCCGACTTGATCAGCTTCTTGACCGCCGGCGGGGTCTTGGGCGGCAGGCCGAAACGGATGTGGATCGCGTCCTCCAGCCGGGCCTCGAAGTCCTTGTAGCTGACGCCCAGGGCCGCCTTGAACGGGCTGATCATGTCGCCGATCACATATTCGCTGGCGTCGTGCAGCAGGGCGGCCAGCCGCCATTTCGGCTCGAGGTCGGGCTTGATGTGGGCGGCGATCTCCTCGACCACCACGCTGTGCTGGGCGACCGAGAAGCCGTGCTCGCCGGTGGTCTGGCCGTTCCAGCGCGCCACCCGGGCCAGGCCGTGGGCGATGTCCTCGATCTCGATGTCCATCGGCGAGGGGTCCAGCAGGTCCAGCCTGCGTCCCGACAGCATGCGCTGCCACGCCCGGGGCGGAGTTTTATGCAGCCCTTTGGCCACGAAATCGTTCCTTACGGTGAAGGTGCAGGCCTGACCCTGTCTGGACTGGCCCATCGATTGACAAAGATCAATGAGGAGCCGGCCTTTGGCTGTGGAAATGCGCCTGAGGCGACACCCTCGCCGTTTGGAAATGCCTGGACCAGGAGATCGATCATGAGCTGGGCGAGAATCATGGCGCCGCTGGCCGGCGCGCCGACCGACCGGGGCCTTCTGGAGGCCGCCCGGGTGCTGGCCGAGGGCTTCGACGCCGAACTGGCCTGCGTCCACGCCCCGGCCGACATGGCCGACCTGATGCCGTGGATGGGCGAGGGCTTCATGGGCGGGGTGCAGGTCACGGCGCTGGAGAGCCTGAAGGAGGCCGCCGTCGAGGGCCATCGCGCCGTCGACCGGCTGGTGGCCGAGCTGGGCTACGCCCGTAGCCGGGCGATCAGCCTGGACTCGCCGGTCTGGGCCGGCCTGGCCATGGAAGGGCGCCTGTCGGACGTGATCGTCTTCGACAGCGCCGCCGCCCGCGGCAAGGGGCCGCTGGCCGAGTCGTTCCAGCAGATGATCGCCGACGAGCAGCGACCGGTGATGGTGGCGCGGCCGGGCCTGAAGGTCGGCGGCACGGTCCTGGTGGCGTGGGACGGCGGCAAGGAGGCCAGCCGCGCCATGCGCACCGCCCTGCCGCTGCTGCAGAAGGCCGCCATGGTGGTGGTGGCCGGCGCGCCGGGCGCCTCATCGCGCAATTTCGCCCTGGAGCGCCTGGTCGAGTTCCTGGCGGCGCGCGGCGTCACGGCCACGACCAAGGTCCTGGACGGGACGGGCAACGACGCCGCGACCCTGCTGCTGGGGGCGGCCCGGGAGGTCGGCGCCGACGTCATGGTGGCCGGCGCCTTCGGCCATCCGCGCCTGCAGGAATTCATCTTCGGCGGCACCACCCGCAGCCTGCTGAACAGCGACGGCCCGTCGCTGTTCCTGTCCCACTAAGTTGTTGTTCAACAAGAAGAAGGAGGACGTGAAATGTCCCTGTCCCGCATCGTCATGCGTCTGGCCCGCAATCCCGGCACCGAGTTCGCGGGGGGCGACGACCATCGCGGCTACGCCCTGACCGCGCCGCTGACCGAGGACGGCCACCTGGACGCGGCCGCCTACGCCAAGGCCAAGGACGAGTGCGTGGTGCGCCGCTTCGCGCCGGACGAAGACGCCGCCGACGGCCGGCTGAACCGTCGCGGCGAGCGCTGGTTCTTCGACTATGACGAGGACGTCGAGCTTGATGACGAGCCCGTGCACCGCCTGGGCCAGCACCGCTTCGCCCTGGGCGAATACGTCACCGTCACTGACGACGAGGGCCGGCCGCTGACCTACAAGGTGATGGAGGTGACGCCGGTTTGAGGAGGCATATCGACCTGGAACGCTTTGCGTGGTCCTCTTCCTTCGACAGGCTCAGGATGAGGACCATTTTCTAGGCGGCGGTATTCGAAAACCTCATCCTGAGCTCGTCGAAGGACGAGGTTTTCGCTCTCAAGCCAGATATCGATTGGGCCTCACCCCCCGACGTTGTGGCGGACCAGGGTCTTCATGTCCTCGAAGATGTCGTGGTCGCTGCCGTCGCGGCCCTTGGCCTTGACCACGGCCACGGCCAGCGGGCCGCCCTTCGGGCCGCGGGCCTCGTAGCCCACGACCCGGTAGCCGCTGGCGGCCTTGTCGCTGGCCAGGATCAGGGTGGCGCGCACGCCGTCGCCACGCCGGCGCTGGCGGATCTGGGCGCCGTCGTCGGTGGCGTGGATGTCGACGTCGCCCTCTTCGTCGTTGCTGGACTTGACGCTGACATTGGCGGCGCCGCCGCTGGCGCGCTCGCTGACCTTCCGCGTCGTCTGGCCGTCGCGGACGGTGACGTTCTTGGCGACCTTGACCTCGGCCGTGTCGTCGTTGGCGTTGATGGTCAGGCCGCCGATCTTGATGTCGGCGCCCTTGTCGTGGGCGTCGATCCGGATGCCGGGCAGGCTGATCCGGGCGCTGTCGCCGCGTGGCTTGCCGCCGGGCGTCGGCGGCGTCGGCGGCGACTTGATGGCGGGCATCAGGGTCTTCAGGTCGGTCTCGATCGGCGCCAGGGCCGCCTCGGCGTCGCCGCCGTTCAGGGCCACCAGCTTGAGCGTCACCTCGGCGTTCTGGCCGGCATAGACGCAGGCCTGGCCGTCGGCGGCGGCGCTGACCCGGGTCAGTTCGCCCTGCCTGTCGGGGCAGTCGAGCCGGCTGATCGCCCGCAGCGGCTCGTGCTTGCCATATGGCTTGTGGTCCCTGTGGGCGACCTCGACCTTGGGCGAGCAGGCGGCCAGGGCGATCAGGCTCGCGGCGGCCAGCAGCGGCAGGTGTCGCATCAGAGGAATCTCCCGTTCGGCGCGAACCTGGGCTGGCGGCGCGGCAAGGTCCAATGAAATCGCGGTAAGGGCCTCATACCGTCGGCGGCTTCACCTGGGCGTCGATGGCTGTCAGCAGGTCGGCGGCCAGGCGGCGGACCGTCGCGGCGTCGCCGTTCGAATAGGTCACGCGAAGCTTGGCGAACCAGGGACCGATCTGCATCAGCCACAGGCCCTCGTTGCGGCCCTCCTTGTCGCGCCAGAACCGCCCCTGGCGACGCGGGCCGCCTTCGGAGGCGGGATAGGGATCGGCCGCGTCGCCCACCGAGGGCGTGTGGGCCTTGGCCTGCTCGACATAGATGTCGAACACGCGGGACAGCGTGTACTGGGCGGGCAGTTTCGTCAGGTAGAGGGTCGCCGTCGCGGTGGCCGGGGACGACGCATAGCCGCAGCTGACGTCGCGGCCGCCCTGGGCGGCGTCGTAGACGGTCAGGCGGTCGCGCTTGAAGCCGTCGATCGCCCCGGGGCATGTGAAACCCGAGGCTTGGTGCAGGGCCCCGCCGTCCGGCTGCTCGCGGAAGCTCTGGTTCTGCGGCGTCGCGCTGACGGCTGGAAGTCCCGGGCCGGAGCCGGGCAGGGGCGTCGCTCCGAGCGTGGACTTGGGACCTTCGTAGGCGTCGGCCTGGACGTTGATCTGGATCCCCTTGGTCCGTTCGTCGCGGCTGACCAGCGGCGGCAGCCGGCCCTGCAGCGCGGCGGCGATGTCGGCCTTGAACGTCTCGTTGTCGGGAACGGACGAATACAGGCGCAGCGCCGAGGCGCCCGTCCGGGTGGAGATTCCCAGCACGTAGCTGGCCTTGGCGGGAGGGACAGGACGTTTTTCGACCTCGGCCATGACCGCGGCGGTGATGTCGGCGAACGGGGCGACGAAGAAGATCGGCGCATCGGGGCTGGCGCTTCGAGCCATCAGGACCGGCGAGGTCGCCGTCGTCTCGAAGAGCGCGTAGGTCGCGCCGCCGGCCTCGAGACCGGCCTCGTCGCACTTGGGCTTGGCCTTCAGCAAGGCCTTGCGCTGAAGCGTCTTGTCGGCGATCGCCGGACCCAGGGAGATCAGGGTGACCAGATCACTCTGCATGTTGGTCGAGGGCATGACGATCGCCTGCACGGGCGGTCGCGGCGGGCAAGCCTCGCGCGCCGTCGCCGAAGTCGCCGCCATGGCCAGGCCAAGCGCCGTCCAAGCCCAGGATCTCATGTTGCTCGCTCCCCCAACTCGGCCAAAGGTTGGCCGAGCCAGGCGCGAACGTCCAGATGCAATCTTTCGGCGAGCCCTACTGCCCTGGCCGGAGCCCCGAGCCCTCGCGGCGGGCCAGGAAGGCCAGGCGTTCGAACAGGTGGACGTCCTGCTCGTTCTTCAGCAGGGCGCCGTGCAGCGGCGGGATCAGCTTGGTCGGGTCCTTCTCGCGCAGGACGGTTTCGTCGATGTCCTCGACCAGCAGCAGCTTCAGCCAGTCCAGCAGCTCGGACGTGGAGGGCTTCTTCTTCAGGCCCGGCACCTTGCGCATGTCGTAGAAGATCCGCAGGGCCTCGGCGACCAGCTTCTGCTTGATGCCAGGGAAGTGCACGTCGACGATAGCCTGCATCGTCGCTTCCTCGGGGAAGCGGATGTAGTGGAAGAAGCAGCGGCGCAGGAAGGCGTCCGGCAGCTCCTTCTCGTTGTTGGACGTGATGATGATGATCGGCCGCACCTTGGCCGCGATCGTCTCGTTGGTCTCGTAGACGTAGAACTCGTTGCGATCCAGTTCCTGCAGCAGGTCGTTGGGGAACTCGATGTCGGCCTTGTCGATCTCGTCGATCAGCAGGACGGGCCGGACCGGGGCCTCGAAGGCCTCCCACAGCTTGCCCTTCTTGATGTAGTTGCGAACATCCTTGACCCGCTCGTCGCCCAGTTGGCTGTCGCGCAGCCGCGTCACCGCGTCGTACTCGTAGAGGCCTTGCTGGGCCTTGGTGGTCGACTTGATGTGCCAGGTCAGCAGGGGCGCGTTCATCGCCTTGGCCACCTCGTAGGCCAGGACGGTCTTGCCAGTACCCGGCTCGCCCTTGATCAGCAGAGGACGTTCCAGGGCCACGGCGGCGTTGACGGCCACCTTCAGGTCGTCGGTGGCGACGTAGTCGGCGGTGCCTTCGAAGCGCGAGCTCATTCGGTTTCCTGACGGCGGCTCCGGCGAGCCGCCTCGAACAGTTGTTCAAATCAGGGCTAACCTACAGACCAAGGGTCGGCCGGATCAAGCCGGCTTATCGTCAGTCCTCGTCATTCGGCTGGGTTTGCCCGGACGACGGCTTGCGATGCCGGCGGGCGACCGAGGGCGGGTCACTGGCCGGAAAGCTGTCCTCCAGTCCCTCTTCGAGCTGGTCATCGAGATCTTCGGCTGGGTCGTCGCTGTGAGCGTTCGGCGTGGCGTCGGGCATGGTCGCTCTCCTGTCGCCCGGCGGATTCGGGCGTCGAGCGATCCAGCTTCGACGACGACCCGCCAGTCTTGAAGGTCTCAGCTTTCCTTCGCGTAGCCGAGCGACTCGATGTCGTCTTCGGCCAGTTCGGTGGATTCGAAGTCGGCGGCGCTGTCGTCGTCGTCCGAGACGGAGTCTTCAAGGTCCTCGTCGTCGCCGGCGATGGCCGCCAGCGGCTCGCGCTCGATGTCCAGGCCCTCGTCGTCGCGTTCGCCCTCAAGGTCGTCGTCGATGTCCTCGAGATCCTCGTCATCGAGCAGGTCGTCGACGTCCTCGTCGTCGTCGTCCGCGTCGCCCTCGGCCTGGGTCACGTCGTAGACGTCGTCCAACTCGTCGAAATTGGCGATGTCTTCGCCGTCGTCCGTCAGGTTGGTTTCGTCCAGGGCTTCGGCGCCGTCCTGGTCGTCATAGTCGATGTCGGCGGGCATGGCGGGCTCCCTGAGGTCGAGAAGCGAGGGCGGCGCGCCCTCGCGGTCGCCGATTCAACCCGTCGTCCGCGACGATTGTTCCGTCGAGCGTCAGGCGAAGGGGAGGGCGTAGCCCTTGGCCAGCAGGCGCTGAGCCATCGCCTCGCGCTGGGCCGGCCAGTCCTGGGCCAGCAAGCCCATCCCCACCACGTCGGCGGGCGCTCCGTCCTTGATCACGTGGTGACGGAACAGGGCCTCGCGCTGGAAGCCATAGCGCTCGTGCAGCTTCCAGACACTCTCGTTGGACAGCAGCACCTCGCACCACAGCTTGTCGAAGCCCAGGATGCGGAACACGTATTCGATCACCCAGAACTCGATGTAGGAGCCCACGCCCAGGCCGCGCACGGACGGGCTGGCCAGGTAATAGGCCCAGGCGCAACGACGGTTTCGGGCGTCGATATCGGCCAGGTTGGCCAGGCCCACCGGCTCGCCGTCCACCTCGATCAGCCAGTAGCGTCGGCGGCGGTCGCCGGCCATGCCGTCGAACCAGCGGTCGTGCTCGGCCTGGCCGATCCTGTGGTCGGAATACATGAACGCCGCGACCTCGGGACTGTTGCGCCAGTCCAGCAGCCTTTGGCGGTCGGCTTCGATCACGTCGCGCAGGACGACGGCGTGCACGGGCTGAGTTGTCATATGCGGCGATCTCCCCCCAGGGCGGCCAGGTCCGGCCGGCTCCGCACGAAGGCGCGCACGTCGTCGGAGGTGAAGGCCGGATTGGCGGCGTAGAGTGCGTCGTACACGGCGCGGACGAAATCCAGGTCGTCGGGCCGGTCGACCGTCCAGCGCACCTCGCCCTCGTCCGGCGCCTGCTCCAGGCCCGCGATCCTGAAGCGGCTGGGATGGCGGTAGAGGAACGGCGTGACGTGCTCGTGGTCGTAGGGATCGACGGTCTGGTCGGCGGCGATCTTCAGCGCCACGGCCTCGAAGACCTCGACGTCCAGGCCCTTGGCGAAGCTTCGCCGGGCGGGCGTGTTGGAGGTGTAGTCGGCCCCCGAACGCTGATGGAGATCGAGGGTCTGGTCGATCAGGTCGGGATCGGCGAGCGGGCAATCGGCGGTCAGGCGCACGATCGTGCGGACCGGCCCGAAAGCCTCCATCGCGCCGATATAGCGGGCCAGCACGTCGTCCAGCGACCCGCGAAACACCGGAACGCCGGCGGCGATCAAGCAGACGGCCAGCGGGTCGTCGCTGGCCTGGTCCGAAGTGGCGACCACGATCCGGTTCAGCCGCGTGGCGCGCTGGAGCCGTTCGATCTGCCTGAGGATCATCGGCGCCCCGGCCACATCGGCCAGGACCTTGCCCGGCAGCCGGGTCGACGACATGCGAGCTTGAAGGATGGCGAGCGGCAAGGGCTTACTCGAGATTGGGACGGGACCTTAAAGCCCGAACGCCGGCGTTCGTCTAACGCTGAAATACGGTGTGCTTTTGGCGAAGCTTGTGGATCAGCCGGCGGGGAAGCGTTCGTGCAGGGCGGCGCCCACCTCCTGCATGGTCGGAGTCCAGTCGTTGAAGTCCGGCGTGATGAAGCAGCGGGTCTGCGGGTACCAGGGCCAGATCTCGGCGCCCAGACGGGTCCAGGACGCAGCCCCGGTCAGCATCCAGATCGGCGCCCCACAGGCTCCGCCCAGGTTGGTGGTGGCGTTCGAGAAGCCGACGATCAGGTCCATGGCGCAGCACAGGGCGGCGACGTCGTCCAGGTCCTGCTTCAGGTCGATGCCCGGCGGCCGCCAGATGTCGACGCCGAATTCCGCCTTGGCCAGGGCGATCTCCTCGTCGCAGTCGCCGTACTGCAGGTTGACGAAGGTGATTCCCGGCGTTTCCAGCACCGGCCGCCACAGCATGAACGGCGAGAACTGGCGGGCCCGTTCGCCGTTCAGTTTCAGGCTCTTCCACAGCAGCCCGACCTTGGGCCCCTTGGGCGCGTCCTCCAGCGTCCGCCGCCAGTGCGCCACCCGAGCCGGATCGGCCTGAAGGAAGTTCGGCCGGTCCGGGAACGCGGCCAGGCTGGGGCGGAAGGTTTCCAGCAGGTCGCCCATCGGGGTCCAGAGGTCGACGCCGCTCCAGTCCTCGATTTCCGGCGCGCCGCGATAGACGCGGCCCTCGTACGAGACCGTCTTGTGCGGGAAGACGTCGGCCTGGGGGAACGAGCGCCTGAACAGCGGGACCAGCCGCCGCTCGACGGCCAGGGTGAGCTTGCCGTCTGGCCCAAGCGCCTCGATCACGTCGGGCATCATGTTGGCGAACATGACCTCGTCGCCCAGGCCCTGTTCGGCGCAGATCATCAGCGACTTGCCGGCCAGGTCCATGCCCGGACGCCAGCGGGGCGCCTCGATCGTGAAGCGCGGGGCCTCGACCAGGTCCGTGGAGAACCGGGCCTCGTACGCCTTCCAGCCTTCCTCGACTCGCCCGAGGGCCAGCAGGATGGTCGCGCGGCCGAATTGCATGGTCGCCAGGTCCTCGGCCGATTCGACCGCGGCGATGGCCAGGTCGCAGTCGGCCAGGGCGCCCGCGACGTCGCCCAGGTCGAGCTTGGCGTAGGCGCGGTTGTGGTAGGCCTTGCCGAAATCCGGAGCCAGCCGCAGGGCCTCGTCGAAGAAGGTCACCGCCGTCTTGCCGTCGCCCAGGCTGCACATCACCGTGCCCAGGGTGTTCCAGAGCAGCGGCTGTTCGGGATTGTCGTTGATCGCCGGGCGCAGGACCTCGATGGCCTCGTCGCAGCGATTGAGGTCGCGCAGGGCGCAGGCCAGGTTGTTGACGCCTTCCAGGTCGCCTGGGCGGGCGTTGATGTAGTGCATGAAGAACTTGGCGGCGATCTCCGGCATGTCCATGCGGAAGGCCAGGCGTCCCAGGTCGCCGGCGACGGCGCCGTGGTCGGGCAGCAGCTTGAGCGCCACCTCGTAACAGCGCATCGAACCGGCGAAGTCGCCGATCTTTTCGCGGGCGATGCCCAGCACATGCCAGGCCACCCCCAGCTTGTCGTCCCGCTCCAGGGCCTCCAACGCCAGCTTCTCGCCGTGAGCGAAGTCCCGGTTCTGCATGGCATGGATGGACCGGGCCAGGAGCCGGGCGGTTTCCTGGTTGCGAACCTCGTTGGTCTGGCGATCCAGCCGCGCCAGGGCTTCGACCGAAGCCGCGTCGCCGACGGTCGTCTTGAAGCCGAAGTTGACGGCCTGGGCGACCGCTTCCTGGGCGATGGCCAGGGCGCTGGCTGAGATCTGGGTGTCGCGGACGCTGGACATCATTGAGGCCTTGGCGATTTCAGAGAGTCATCCTCTGGGTCAGTATGCTTAATTGTATCCTAAGCTGCGTCCCACGGTCGCAGGCTTGGCAAGGGGACGTTAACCGCCTCCGCCTAGCTTCTGGTTCGAAACCGTCATCTCGGCGGGTGGGGCGACACAGCAATGCAAAAGGGAGCGGCCCTGTGCCATTGAAGCTGTCGCTGAAACCCGGCGAGAAGTTCGTGCTGAACGGCGCGGTGGTCCAGAACGGCGACCGCCGCGGCGTGCTGGTGCTTCAGAACAAGGCCTCGGTGCTGCGTGAGAAGGACATCATGCAGCCCGACGAGGCGACCACGCCTGCGCGTCGGATCTATTTCCCGGTCATGATGATGTACCTGGATGAGTCCGCCGCCGAGCGTCAGTACGAGGAATTCGCCACCCGCCTGACCGAATTCATGGGCGTGGTGCGCAATCCCGAGGTGCTGAGCGACTGTATCGCCATCTCCAAGCACGTGATGGCGCGCGAATACTACAAGGCGCTCATGTTGAGCCGTAAGCTAATCGAATACGAAGATCAGAGGTTGGGGCATGTCTCTTAGGGCCTATCAACAGACGGCGACGCGGACCGAAAACCCGCGCGAGATGGAGTACCGTCTGTTCGGTCAGGTGACGCGCGCGCTGATGGCGGCGTCCGAGGCTCCGGCGGACGACATCGCCACGCGCATCGACGCCCTGGACTGGAACCGTCGCGTCTGGTCGGCCCTGGCGACCGACTGCTCGCTGCCGGAGAACACCCTGCCGGTGCAGCTGCGCGCCAGCATCATCTCGCTCAGCCTCTGGGTCGGCCGCCACTCCAGCGCCATCATGCGCAAGGAGGAGGATTTCGAGCCGCTGATCGAGATCAACCGCATGATCATGCAAGGCCTGGCCGGCCGCGCCGACGCGGCCTGACCCAGGCGAGGAGGGCGGCTTTCGCCCTCCGGCAAACCTTTCCGGAAAAACCTGCCGCCCGGCGAATTCTGCATTCGCCGGGCGGTTTCGTATCCGGCGAGATCTCTGGGAAAAATCAGAAAAATCAGCAGTTTAGAAATTTCTCCAAGGCGGCGCCAATTGGCCCGCCGCTTGCGATGGGTTCCGCGGGCAAAACGCCCGACCGGCAAAACGCCGGGGCAATCCTCCCAAAATGGCGAGAACCATCATGCTGAACTCGATCAACACCAATGCCGGCGCCATGATCGCGCTGCAAAACCTGAACGCCACCAACTCGGAGCTCCAAAGCACCCAACAACGCATCAACACCGGCAAGAAGATCTCCAACGCCAAGGACAACGGCGCGATCTGGTCGATGGCTAAGATGCAAAGCGCTACGTCGAGCTCGTTGAACGCCGTGAAGGACTCGCTCCAGCGCGGACAATCGACGATCGATGTGGGCCTTGCCGCTGGCGACACCGTCACCGACCTGCTCGGCAAGATGAAGGAAAAGGCCCTGGCCGCTTCCGACACCTCGCTGAACACCGCTTCGTTCAACGCCCTGGTTTCGGACTTCACCTCGCTGCGCGACCAGATCACCAAGGCTGTCACCAACGCCAAGTTCAACGGCGTCAGCCTCGTGGACGGCACCACCACCAAGCTGCAGTTCCTCAGCAACTCGGACGGTGTCGCTTACACGGTGAACGCCAAGACCCTGTCGCTGGTCGGCCTGGGTCTGACGGCGACGTCGACCTTCGCCAACGCGGCCGCGGCCAAGACGATGATCGCCACGATCACGACGGCCCTGACCACGGCGACGAACAAGTTGGCGAACCTGGGCACCAGCTCGACGGGCCTGGACATGCACCTGACCTTCACGGGGAAGCTGCAGGACAGCCTGGACGCGGGTGTCGGCAACCTGGTCGATGCGGACCTGGCCAAGGAAAGCGCCAAGCTGCAATCGCTGCAGACCAAGCAGCAACTGGGCGTTCAAGCCCTGTCGATCGCGAACCAGACGCCTCAGTCGATCCTTTCGCTGTTCAAGTGATCGGCGGCTAGGCTTCAAGAAGCGATCAAAGCCGGACGGCCCACGGGCCGTCCGGTCTTTCTTTTTTTTACGGCATGAGTTCGTCGACCAGTCCGAACTCAACCTGAATTTGCCCGGCATAATTTTCCCACCCCGCAAGACGGCCGGCAATTATTGCCGATCAAAATCATGGTAAATCAAAGTATAATCTAGATCTTTCAGGGGCTTGCCGATTTTTGCCCACTGGGCAGTTTTGGCCCGATCTTTGCTGCCTAGTTCTCCGAGCAAAATGCTCCCGGCTGTCAAAATGACGTCGGAACCCTTGAATAGGAACTGTCGCGATGCCGCTGAATAGCATCAACACGAACGCTGGCGCGCTGATCGCCCTGCAAAACCTGAACGCCACCAACAGCGAACTTCAGGTCACCCAGCAGCGCATCAACACCGGCAAGAAGGTCGGTAACGCCAAGGACAACGGCGCGATCTGGGCGATGGCCAAGAACCAATCGACCACCGCCAATTCACTGAACGCCGTGAAGGACTCGCTGCAACGCGGCCAGTCGACCATCGACGTGGCCCTGGCCGCGGGCGATACGGTCACCGACCTGCTGGGCAAGATGAAGGAAAAGGCCCTGGCCGCTTCCGACACCTCGCTGAACACCGCTTCGTTCAACGCCCTGGTTTCGGACTTCGACAGCCTGCGCGACCAGATCACCAAGGCCGTCACCAACGCCAAGTTCAACGGCGTCTCGATCGCCGACGGCTCGACCACCAAGCTGGCCTTCCTGGCCAATTCGGACGGCACGCAGTTCACGGTCAACGCCAAGACCCTGTCGCTGGCTGGCCTGGGCCTGACGGCGTCGTCGTCGTTCACGACCGCCGCCGCGGCCAAGACGATGATCAACACGATCTCGACCGCCCTGGGCACGGCGACCAACAAGCTGGCCTCGCTGGGCACCAGCTCGACCGGCCTGGACACCCACCTGACCTTCGTCGGCAAGCTGCAGGACAGCCTCGACGCGGGCGTGGGCAACCTGGTCGACGCCGACCTGGCCAAGGAAAGCGCCAAGCTGCAATCGCTGCAGACCAAGCAGCAGCTGGGCGTGCAGGCGCTGTCGATCGCCAACCAGTCGACNGTCGACGCCGACCTGGCCAAGGAAAGCGCCAAGCTGCAATCGCTGCAGACCAAGCAGCAGCTGGGCGTGCAGGCGCTGTCGATCGCCAACCAGTCGACGTCGTCGATTCTCAGCCTGTTCCGATAGGAACGAAGAAGGAGGCGGGTCTTCGGGCCCGCCTCCGCCTTTCTCTTGGGCTTTCGCGCAAGGGGAGGGGCCACTAGAGGCGCCGCCGCGAACCGGCCGCGATAGGAGTCATGGAAAACAAAGTCGCGTTGACGCCCATCATGCCCGATCCGTCCACGCCCGCCGTGGGCGCCGCGACGACCGTCTCAGGCCAGCCCGCCGCCGGCTTGTTGTCGCCAGGGTCCCTGGGCGCCGCGCCCAAGGAGGCGGCGTCGGTGGAGAAGCCCGCGACGGCCGACGGCCCCCAGCCGGGAGACCTGCGGCTGGTGATCGAGCAGGACAGCAAGACCGGCACCTATGTCTACAAGACGGTGGACCGCCGGACGGGCGATATCCTGCAGCAGTTTCCGCGTGAGGAGGTCCTGCGGTTCAAGCAGGCCGAGCACTACGATCCGGGCGAAGTCTTCGACGCCTTGACCTGAACGTCCGTCGAGCGGCCGTGCTCACCGCGACCTGGCGTCGCAGGTGAAACATGGTTTACGCGCGTTAACCATATTCTTACTCCCTCAGCCCCACTTTCACGGCCGACCTGCTCGGCCGCCGAATCGCGTCCCGAGCCCCACTGGCAAGAACCGCCGTTCGGAGACCGTGATGACGCTGAGCGTGAACACCAATCAGCCTGCGCTGATCGCCCTGCAAAATCTGAACAAGACCAACGACGAGATGTCGGGCGTGCAGTCCCGCATCAACACGGGTCTGGCGATCTCCACCGCCAAGGACAACGCCGCCGTCTGGTCGATCGCCCAGGATCAGCGCGCCGATCGCTCGGCCCTGAACGCGGTGAAGATGAGCCTGGACCGCGCGACCTCGATCACCGACGTGGCCCTGGCCGCCGGTGAATCGGTCTCCGACCTGCTGACCCAGATGCGCGAGAAGGTGGTCGCCGCCAAGGACACCTCCCTGTCGACCTCGTCGCGCACCGCCCTGAACGCTGACTTCCAGGGGCTGCTGAAGAACCTGACCCAGGTGATCAACAGCGCCACCTTCGACGGTGCCAACATCCTCAACGGCAGCGAGCCGACGAACATCACCTTCCTGGCCGACGCCGACGCCGCGACGGTCATCACGCTGAACCTGCAGAACCTTTCGCTGGGCGGTACGATCAACACCCTGACGGCGACCGACAACATCAGCACCATGACCCAGGCGACGGCGGTGCTGACTCGCCTGGACACCACGATGACCGCCGTGAACCAGGCGGTCGGCTCGATCGGCTCGCAAGCCAAGCAGATCGACGCCCACAACACCTTCGTCTCCAAGCTGAACGATGTGCTCGAGACCGGCGTGGGCAATCTCGTCGACGCCGACATGGCCAAGGAAAGCGCGCGGCTGCAGGCCCTGCAGGTCAAGCAGCAACTCGGCGCCCAGGCGCTGTCGATCGCCAACCAGGCGCCGCAGATCATCCTGTCGCTGTTCAGCGGCGGCAGCTAGGCTTGACGTCTTCGGCGGGCTAGACTCTCTGGCGCGACACGAGGGAGAATCGACCCGGTATGATCGAGCTTCGCGATCTGAGGGACGGCGACGAGGCGATCCTGTTCCAGTGGCGGGGCGAGCCGGAGGTCGACCGGTGGATGTCCGACGCGGCCTTTCCGAGCCGCGAGGCCCACGCCGCCTGGTTCCAGGCCCTGCGCTCCGATCCCGACATGCGCGGCTGGATGATCGTCCGCTCGGGCGAGCCCTCCGGCCTGCTGACCCTTACGGGCCTGCTCAGCCATCACCGCCGGGCCGGCTGGAACTGGTTCCTCGGCTCGGCCGAGGCGCGGGGCAGGGGCGTGGGGCGCGCCGCCCAGGTGCTGGGCCTGGACCGCGCCTTTGGCGAGCTGGGCCTGCACAAGGTGTTCGCCGAGGTCATGGCCGACAACGACGCGGCCCTGAAGGCCCAGGCGGCCTCCGGCTTTCGGCGCGAAGGCTATCTGCGCGGTCACGTGCTCAAGGACGGCGCGCCGCGCGACGTCGTCCTGCTCGGCATCCTGGCCGAGGAATGGAGCGAGCTGCGCGGCGACGTCCGCCGGTCCCTGACCGACGCTCACCTGATCGCCGCCTGATTCACACGTCTTAACGAAACGTCAGCGTTCCTCGCCGACACTCGGAATCAAGGGGCGTCGCGCGTCCCGATGGGACCCGCTGTGATCACTTTCGATTCCAGTCTGCTGCTCGGCTACTACCAGGCCAAGACCGCTGGCCTGGCCGCGAACGCGACCGCGTCGACCAGCAACGTCTCGTCCTCGTCTTCCTCGACGACCAAGGCCGTGCCCAGCGCGCCCTGGACCGGGGTGGCGAGCGAGCCCAGCGACCTGGTCAAGGCCGCCCTGAACGGTCGCAAGTTCGTCGACGAGGGCGCGGCGGTCGCCGCCGCCCCGACGATTTCGGGCGACTACAAGAAGCTGTTCGCCGCCTACCAGGCGCTCAACACCCTCTCGGCCATCGCCAATCGCTCCGACGAGAAGGGCGTGACCGACAGCGAAATCAAGCGGCTGCAGGCGGTGTTCAGCAAGGGGCTGAACGAGGTCAACAGCTACGTCCAGAATCTCAGCACCGACGGCATGCGCCTGACGACCGGCGCGGTCATGACCAGCGACAAGTCGACGGTCGGCGTGCCCAAGAGCAACTACACTTACGTCACCAACAAGATCTACAGCGGCCAGGTCGACGACGAGGTCCCCACCTTCAAGGGCGCCGTCAGCTTCACGATGAACGTCAAGAAGTTCGGCGTCGCCACCGACGTGGTCATGGACCTGTCCCAGATGGGCTCCACGCCGCGGACGATGGCCAATGTCGTCAGCTTCTTCAACGGCAAGCTGGCCGCCGCCGGCTTCGACACCCAGTTCGCGGTCAACCGCACCGTGGGCGAGGAGCGCACCACCACCGTCAACGGCCAGACCGTCAAGCTGCCGGCCACCGGTGACGACTTCGCCCTGCAGGTGAAGGGCGACCTGACCGAGACCCTGACCTTCTCGGCCCCCGCGCCGAAGCCTGCGGTCTACATCACCACGGCGGCGGGCAACCCCGACCCCGACAAGAATACGACTACCGACGACGCGGTGATCGAGAACACCCTGACCAAGTACGGCCCCGGCGCGGGCGTCACGCCCGGAACCAAGGTGTTTTCCGACACGCTGGAGGGCACGGTCAGCACCGTCCACAAGACCATGACCGGGCCCGACGGCTCGCTCTACGTGCTGGCCGACGTCGACGGCGTCACCAGCACCCAGACCATCAAGGGCGACCAGGACGTCGCCCTGCTGAAGTACGACTCGTCCGGCAAGCTGCTCTACGCCCGCACCCTGGGCGCTTCCAACACCGCCACCGGCTACAACATGGCCATCTCCGACGACGGCCAGGTGGCGATCGCCGGTTCGGTGGCCGGCGGCCTTTCCGGCGCCACCAACGGCCCGATCAATTCCGATTCCGCCGGCACGATCACCGACAGCTTCGTCACCCTCTACGACGACAAGGGCGACGAGACCTGGACGGTGCGCCGGGGCGGCATGCTGGAGGACGAGGCCACCGCCGTGGCCTTCGGCGATGACGGCGTCGTCTATGTGGGCGGCCGCACCAAGTCGGACATTCCCGGCTCGGCCACCAACGCCTCGGCGGGCGGCTACGACAGCTACCTGACCGGCTTCGCCACCGACATCTCCGGCACGCCCAAGGCCCTGTTCACCACCCACTTCGGCAGCGAGAACGACGACACCGTCGCCGGCATCGTCGTCAACGGCGGGCAGGTGGTGGTCGCCAGCAAGGAGGGCAGCGAGGCGATGCTTCGCAGCTTCAACGTGGCGACCAGCGTCGTGACCGAGGACCGCACCTATCTGAACGACAAGGAAGTCTGGGTCACCGAACCGACCACCTACACCAAGGCGGCCACGTTCACGACCGGCGCCACCCGCGATCTGGGCACGCTGAAGGGCGGCAATATCGCCGGCCTGACGATCGACAACGGCCAGCTCTACATCGGCGGCTCGACCACCAACGGCGCCCTGGACGTCAACAACCAGACCAAGGCCGCCTCGGGCGGTTCCGACGGCTTCGTGGCCCGGATGTCCCTGAACCTGGCCGACAAGAGCCAGGACACCCTGGCCTATTACGGCGGGACGGGCGACGACACGGTCACCGGCATGGCGGTGTCCAACGGCCAGGCCTGGCTGGTGGGGTCGGCCGGCAAGGACCTGGCGGGCCAGCCGACCGTCGGCGACAAGGACGGCTATGTCGCCCAGATCGACGTCGCCACGGGCGCAGCGACCTGGGAGCAACGGCTGACCGGCAAGGACGGCTACGCCACCGCGACCTCGATCGCGGTCGACGCCTCCGGTTCCAGCGCGCTGGACATCTTCGGCATCCCGCGCGGCGAGATGGAATTCACCCAGACCGACAAGATCGTCTCGGCGACGTCCGCGCGGGCGGGGGACACCTTCCAGGTCCGGACCCGGGCGCGCGGAACCCTGACCACCATCAAGATCGCCGCCGACGACACCCTCGACACCCTGGCCGACAAGATCCGCAAGGCCACGGGCTTCGCCGCCAAGGTCGAGTTCAGCAGCGTCGGCAACAATCGGACCCTGCGGATCAGCCCCTCCCAGACCACGTCCACGGTCGAGATCTTGCCCGGCAAGGGCGGCACCGACGTGCTGGAGTCGCTTGGGCTGAAGCCGGGCATCGTGCGCAACACCAAGACCGACCACGGCCAGACTATCTCGGCCGATGGCAAGGGTCCGATCTACGGCTTCTCGCTGGATACGGGCCTGGACCTCACCGACGACGTCGGCCGCAAGGCGGCCGTGGCGGCCATGACCAAGGCCCTGTCGGCGGTGCGCACCGCCTATCGCGAGATGGCCGACACCGCCAACGGCGTGAAGCGGGCCGATGCGACGGCGTCCTCCGGCCATGTCGACGGCCCGGTCCCCGCCTATCTGACCAACCAGATCGCCAACTACCAGGCGGCGCTGAACCGCCTGACCGGGGGCGGCTAGGGCGCGTCAGCGCCATCCTTCGAAGGTCTCCCGAGCCTTCTTCGCGCCTGGACTTGAAAGCGTCATCGGCGCGTCGTAGCCAGGGATCATGGAACTTCTCAAAGATCGACGCGTGTTGCTGGGCGGCGGCGCGGCCCTGGCCCTGGTCGCGGGTCTCGGCATCGCCCTGGCCCTGATGCACGGCGCCAAGTCGCCGACCGAAGACCCGCCGGCTTCGCGCTCGGGCCTGATCGTCGAGACGGGGAGGGCCGACGACACCAAGCTCGACGCCAACCGCCCCTTGCGCTGCTTCGTCGGCGGCCAGTTCGTCGGCGAGACCACCCTGGCCGAGTGCGCCAAGAAGAACGGCGTGGCGACCGGGGCCCTGGATGTCGGCGTCGATGAAACCGGGGCCCTGGCCGCCGCCGACCAGGCGGGCCTGGTGCTGACGCCGCTGCCGCCGCCCGCCGAGACGCCCGCCGTCCCGGCGCCCGCCGCGACGCCGACCGTCTCGACCCCCGCCGTGTCCAGCGCGCCCCTGGCCGCCTGCTGGCGCTATGCCGGCGGCGAATGGCGCAAGCTGCCTGGCGAGATCACCGTCAATGCGTGCGCCCAGCAGATCTCCAGCGGCAAGTGCGAGAAGGCCGGGGGCGCCACCTACGGCCGCTGGGGCGACGAGACCATCCGCCTGGTGCCGGGCAAGGTCGAATCCTCGTCCGACAACCGCACCTTCCATCCGATCATTGATCTGGGGCCGAGCTGCTCCGTCCCGTCCGCCTAGAGAGAGCCTCAAGCCATGCGCCTTCCCGTCGTCGCCCTCTCGCTCCTCGCCGCGACCGCCGCCGTCAGCCTGACCGGCTGCGAGAAACAGACCAAGGCTCCGTTCCAGGCCGGCGTCTGCCTGCACGTGATCGAGCAGAAGGACGGCACGCTGAAGTTCAACCCTGTGGCCCAGAACGTGCCGAGCCTCGAACTCTGCGCGGCCGAGCTGGAGGGCATGCGCCTGCGCTTCGTTCGCCTGGGCAGCCCCAATCGCGAAATGACCGGCGCCTACCAGGGCAAGTTCATCTTCCTGCAGAAGGAAGGCATCTATCTGGGCGACACCTACGAAGGGGCCCGGTTCATGTCGCTGGTCCGCACGGGCGACGGCCGCCTGGCCGTGCCGGGGGCGATGCCGGCCCAGTAGGACGCGCCGCAAACCCGGGGATAACCCGCCTCGGTCCACAGGAACATTTGTGGAACAAAGCTTGATTTTGCCTTTAGGAACCCGTTAACGTCCGCGCCAGATGCCGGCGCGTTGGGTCGCCGGGCGTGAACAGGAATCTTCCCCATGGCGGGCAGCGTCAACAAGGTCATTCTGGTCGGCAACCTCGGCGCCGATCCCGAGATCCGCACCCTCAGCTCGGGCGACCGCGTCGCCAACCTGCGCCTGGCCACGTCGGAAACCTGGCGCGACCGCACCTCGGGCGAGCGCAAGGAAAAGACCGAGTGGCACCGCGTGGTGATCTTCAACGACAACCTGGTGAAGGTGGCCGAAAGTTATCTGCGCAAGGGCTCGACCGTCTATATCGAGGGCGCCATCCAGACCCGCAAATGGGCCGACGCCTCGGGTGTCGAGAAGTATTCGACCGAGATCGTGCTGCAGAAGTTCCGCGGCGAACTGACCATGTTGGGCGGCCGCGGCGACAACGCCGGCGCTTCGTCGGGCGGCGGCTATGACGAAGGCTACGCCGGCGGCGGTGGCGGCGGCGGCAACTTCGGCGGCGGCGCGCCGCGCAGCCAGCCCAGCGGCCCGCGCGAGAGCTTCTCAGCCGACCTGGACGACGAAATTCCGTTCTAATTTTCCTCAAGGACGTTGTTGTAAACAAGTGGCCGATCCCTTTGGAATCGGTCACTTTTTTATCGCATCTGCCCAATTCAAATTGGTCGATCTAGCGTGGGTAAAAACCCACCAGGACCGACCGTAAATGAACGGCTCCACGACTGTTCGAGTGCGTGCTGAAGGGCGGAGAGTGGTTTCCCGTCGGACATCTCGCCGACGCCGCTGGCGAAGATGCTGGCGCGCTCCTCGCGCACGTCCTGAATTCAAAACAGGCGACGGCTATCGCTCCCGAGCTTGGCGGGCTGAGACGCTTGGCGTGATCAAGGTCTCGCCCCGAGAAGGTTCGCGCCCTGACCGGAACGTCGCCGCCGACCTTTCTCTGGACTCAGGGGGCGAAGCCGTTCGCCATCCAGTCTTGATAGACCGTCAACCACGCGTCAGGCCAGGGCTGGTCGGGCGGCATCGAGCCCTTTTGCAGCACCGCGAACACGCGCCGTGCGTTGGCGTAATCCGGATACTCTGGGTCGCCGCCGGGGTCGGTCATCCAGTCGGGATTGTTCAGCCGGACGCCCATGGGGCGCATGCAGGCGATGTCGTCAGGCCGAAACATTGGCATAATGTCTTTGGCGAAACTTGGCAAAGAGGTGCGTTGGACCATTTCCCAGGTCTCCTTTCTCGGTTCGGCGCGACTTTTGAAGACGTTGAAGCGACGGATAGACCGGGCCTCTAGAACGCATTCGAATAGCCCGAGCTTGCTGGACCCGACATGTCCCGACCATCATGCGTGTGGTCTGTACATCCTCGACCTTTGCATAGGGCGGACGCCGACCGAGCGATGGTTGGACACCGGCGCCTGTATGAGGCGAGGCCGCCTCATACAGGCGCATAGCCGCCCGATTGGTCGGAGCCCTGGGACGTGGCCGATCTGGACCCTGGAAATAGGCGCGACCGACGTCCTGAGACGCCATTGCCTCCTAGGCTTATCGCGCCGGCGCCTAGACCTTCGAAGGGGGAGGGCAGTCCCTTTCGCGAGATAGGCGAGGTCCTGAAGATCGAACATCCTTCTTCGCATGGGCCGTCGTGGCGCCGGAGATTTCCATGCTCAAGACTTTCCAAACCCTGTCGCTCACCGCCCCCCAGCCCGCCGCCAAGGCGGTCCTGATAGCGACCCGGCTCGGCGGACGTTGACGCGACGTCCTCCCGACGGCCTGTCGGCGCCGCCGATCTCCGGCCATGAACGCAGAAGACGATGATCAACTTTCCCGACGACATCTTCTCCGAACCCGAGGACGTGGATCCCGACACGCTGGCCAACCTGGGCCCTCTGCGACGGCTGGCCGGCGTGTGGGAGGGCCGCAAGGGCGTTGACCTGAATCCCAAGGCCGAGGGGCCTGAGCGGCGCGACTACCTCGAACGCATCGAGATGCAGCCGATCGATCCCCAGGCGAACGGGCCGCAGCTCTTCTACGGCCTGCGCTACCATGTCCACATCGTCGCCTCGGACGAGGAGACGACCTTCCATGACCAGGTCGGCTATTGGCTTTGGGAGCCGGCCACCGGACTCATCATGCAGACCCTGGCCCTGCCGCGTGGGCAGGTGGCGCTTGCCAAGGGGCGGACAACGCCGAACGGCTCAGGCCTCGTCGTCAGGGCCGAGCGGGGCGGGCCTGGCTATGGGATCTGCTCGACCGACTTCCTGGAATGGGCTTTTCGGACGGACTCCTACGAACTCGATGTGCGGTTCGGCGCCGATGGCGGATGGTCGTACGTCTCCACGACCATGCTCCAGGTCCGGGGGCGAAGCGCGCCCTTTCGCCACGTCGACGGCAACAGCTTGCATAAGGTCGCCGAGCCTCGGCCCAATCCCCTGGCGCGGATCACGACGGGCGACGCGACCCTCGTGGAGGCGCACGGCTTCATTTCGGTAGGCGGCGACCTCGAACGCCCTGCCTAGCTGGCCCTCGCCTGATCAATGCGATGCAGCTTCGATCAGCTTGGGCGCCTCATGAGGTGGCCTGCCAAGATCTAATGGAGGCGAGCGGGAGGGCTTGGCTAGCGTCGAGCGTGAAATTCACGAACTGTTTGTAACTAGCGCATATGTTGTGAATTGGATTTGTATGGTGTTCGCGCGAGTCGAGCGGAGAAGCGTGATGGTTGATGCGATTGGCGCCACGTCGTTGCTCGCCCTGAAGGCGCGGATGGTGGGGCTGAGCGCGGCCACGGCCGAGGCGGGTCCCAGTTCGGCGGTGACCCCCGCGAACACGGCTCCAATCCCGCCGTCGCCCGCGACCAAACACAGTACGTCGGCCTCTGCGACACCGTCCTATCCGCGCGGCTCGGTCGAGTCCGAGAACGTCCAGATGGCGACGGGTATGGCCAAGGCCGCGCGCACCAACATCGAGACCCTGAATATCGGCGTCAGTTCCTACAACGGCGCCACGCGCCTGCTGGCCGACAAGAACTACATCGAGGACCTGCGGGCCCGGGGGGGCGACAAGGTCGTCGACCTGTTCATTCGCAGCCATCAACAAATTCAGCGCGGGGCGATGATGCTGATGAACGGGGCGTCCGGGAAGATGGCGCAGGAGTTCACGATCACCGGCACGCCGCTGTCGAAGGCGGACGATGGTTCCTTCAAGGTCGGCGACTATGTCCAGTCAACCGGCGGCGAAGGCTGGTCGGTGTCGGTCAAGTCGGATGGGAAGGCCTTGGCGATCGCCAACGGCGTCGATGTCAGCGCCCAGATCGATGACTCCAGCTCCTCCGGCTTCAAGTGGTCGGCGCTCGGCCAGTCCATCAACATCGAAGCTTGAGGTCGTATTCGGAAAAATTGCCTCTTAGGCTGCATTTTTCACTGGACGCGATTTGAGGGCCTTATAGTCTAGGTTGCGCTTGTCCGGGCGCTTCGTAGTGAAGTAATTTGGTCGCACAGTTCGTGCCGCCCCGCCCCGATGTCATCGGAGGCGCGCCATGTACGTCAAGACTCTGGATTCGGGCGATAATACGTATCTTGGCGATGAGGGTTCGCCGGATTTTGTTGACCTCATCTTTGGCGGCGACGGCGATGACTACATCGCGGGCGGAGTCGACGACGACACGCTGTATGGGCAGAACGGCGATGACACCCTGCACGGCGGCTTCAACAATGACTTCCTTTCGGGGGGCGCGGGCGCCGACTGGCTCTACGGCGACACGGGCGACGACACCGTCTTCGGCGGAACCGGCGCCGACCGGCTGTTCGGCGGTCGCGGCACGGATTATCTGAGCGGCGAGGACGGCGACGACACCTTCTATGTCGACAGCGCCGATGGGGTGTTTTTCGACACCTACAACGGGGGAGCCGGCTTCGACACGATCATGGCGTCGTCTACGATCTACGCCGAGGCGATCTACGGCGTCGAGAAGATCGACATCGGTGGCCTAACCTCTACCGAACTCCAGTTCAGCGCCGCCGATACGACGGTGGATCTGACCGGAGTGAATACGACCGCCCTCGTCATCATCCGCACCGGCGCGGGCGCCGACCACCTGATCGACAACGACTCCAGCCATGTGTTGTTCGGCGACGACGGCGCTGACGTGCTGATCGCGCGCGGCGGCGACGACCTCCTGCTGGGCGGCGCTGGCGATGACGACCTGGACGGCGGCGACGGCGAGGACACGTTCTACTTCCTCGGCACGAGCGGCGGGTTTGATCGCATCTCGGGCGGCGCTGGTGTTGAGGACACCATAACGGTCGGCGACGGTGCGGGCGGCATGGCCGGCGACGGCACGGTCATCGGCCTGTCGTCCGTGGGCGGCATCGAGGTGATCAGCGCCGGCGGCTTCCTCAACGTGGTGATCGCGGGCGATGCGACGGACAACGTCTTCGACTTGTCGACCACCTTGCTGGTCGGGATCGGCTCGATCAATGGGGGCGACGGATCGGACTGGATCGTCGGCAGTATGTCCTCCAGCGATGTCATCAACGGCGACGCCGGCAACGACTTCCTGGCCGGGGGCGACGGCGACGACCTGCTGGACGGCGGGACAGGCGACGATACGGCCTTCTTCCTGGGCAACGAGACCGACTACAGCGTGGTCACTGTGGGCGGAGTGACCACCGTCACCGATCTGCGCGACCCCGCGCTGACCCTGGAGTTCGATGGCCAGGACACCCTGACGAACGTCGAGTTCCTGCTGTTCGCCGACGCGCTGGTGACGATTGGCGCGCCGTCGAACGTGGCGCCAAGCGATCCGGTCGACGTCAACGCGGCGGCCAACGCCATCTCCGAGGACACCGTCAACGGCGCCGTGGTCGGCGGCCTGACCCTATCCTCGACCGACACGGCCGGCGACAGCCGCGTCTATCAACTGGTCGACGACGCGGGCGGGCGGTTCGCCATCAACGCCGCGACCGGCGTGGTCAGCGTCGCCAACGCCGCCCTGATCGACTACGAGACGGCCACGTCCCACGATATTCAGGTGCGGGTGTTCGACGGCCTGGCCTATTCGGCGACCGTCACCTTCACGATCAACGTCACCGACTTCCTCGAGAACGTCACCTATACCGGCACCAGCGGCGCCGACAACAAGGCGGCCGACACCAACGCCCGCTGGACGATGTCGGGCCTTGCGGGCGCCGACGTCTTGACGGGCGCGGGCAAGGACGACGTGCTGATCGGCGGCGCGGGCGACGACACCCTGAACGGCGGGGCGGGCGCGGACCTTTTCCTGTTCGACGGGACGGGCGAGGGCTTTGACGCGATCGTCGGCGGTGCGGACGCCGACACCATCCGCGCGGAGTCCGACGGCACGGTAATCGGCCTGCGCTCACTGTCTGGCGTCGAGACCATCTCGGCCGGCGGACACGCCAACGTCTCGATCGCCGGCTCGGCGGGCGCCGACACGTTGGACCTTTCGGCCGTAGTCCTGGACGGCATCACCGCGCCGATCGACCTGGGGGCGGGCGCCGACACCTTCACCGGCACGGCGGACGCGGACCTGGTCATCGGTGGGACGGGGGCCGACACCCTGAACGGCGGGGCTGGGGCCGACATCTTCCTGGCCAACACCTTCACGGTCGAGGCCGACACCTATAACGGCGGCGGCGGCGTCGACCAAATCCTGGCCACCGCCGACAACGTGGTCATCGGCCTCAAGAGCAGCGGGCTCTCCGGGATCGAACTGATCTCTAGCGGCGGCTTCGCCAATGTGGTGGTCGCCGGCGGCGCGACGGGCGACATCCTGAACTTCACCGGCGTGGCGCTGGACGGCGTTGCAGAGATCCAGGGCGGCGCAGGCGCCGACACCATCACCGGCTCGTCGGGCGTCGATGTCATCGACGGCGGTAATGACGGCGACACCATCCATGGCGGGGCGGGCGACGACATCATCATCGGCGGCCGGGTCTCGGGCAACAGCGGCAACGACCTGCTGTATGGCGACGACGGCGACGACACCTTCCTGTTCTTCGTCAATCCGCAGGTGGATTCCTATTATGGCGGCAATGGCTGGGACAAGATCCAGGCCGGCCAGGCGGGCGTGCAACTCAACATCGGCTTGGGTCCCAGCGTCAGCGCGACCCTGCAGGTGGAGGAGATCTCGGCGGGCGGCTTCACGGGCGTCTCGATCGCTTTGCAGGACCGCTACACCGGCAGTTCATGGCTGGGTCAGACACTGGACTTCTCGGCGGTCAAGCTGACCGGCATCGCCTATCTGGCCGGCACCCTGGGCGCGGACAACATCACCACCGGGGCCGACGACGACACCGTCCTGGGCGGCGACAGCGCGGACGTGATCCAGACCGGCGCTGGTGCGGACTATCTGCGCGGCGACGCGGGCAATGACACCCTGCGCGGCGGCCTGGGTAATGACACCCTGATCGGTGGCGTGGGCGACGACTCCAGCTTCGGCGACGACGGCGACGACGTCTTCAGTTTCACGGGCGCGGGTCTGGGCTACGACGCGGTCACCGGCGGGGCCGGCAATGACGTGATCACCGCCCTGGCCAACGGCACGGTCATAGGTCTGCGCAGCTTCAGCGAGATCGAGACCATCACCGCCGGCGGCTTCACCGGCGTATCGATCCTGGGCTCGACCGGGGCTGACTTGCTCGACTTCTCCACGGTTTCGGTGGTCGGCATCTCGACCTTCAACGCCGGCGCGGGGGCCGACATCCTGATCGGCACGGCGGCGGCCGACACCATCCTGGGCGGCGACGGCGACGACATCCTGGCTGGCGGGGACGGCGACGACGTCTTCCAGTTCACCGGAACCACCAACGGCGCCGACGCCATCAACGGCGGCAACGGCGTCGACACGGTCACGGCCCTGGCGGCCAACACCATCATCGGCCTGTCCAGCTTCAGCAGTGTCGAGCTGATCACCAGCGGCGGGTTCGCCGGCGTGACCATCGCCGGCTCGGCCAACGGCGACGTGCTGGACTTCTCGACCACGACCCTGAGCGGGATCGGCAAGATCGACGGCGGCGCGGGCAACG
>NZ_LMFX01000004.1:0-137805 GCF_001426985.1 Caulobacter sp. Root1472
CAAGCCGCGAACGTCTCCATCCGACCGTCTCCCTCTCACAAGGAGACACCCTCAGAATCCCGTTCGGACCAAAAATCCATATGCGATTCCCCTGCCCTCTGGGGGAAGACGACCGCGAAGCGGTCCGTAGGGGGCAAGGGGTCGCCGCACGACGGCTCACGCCATTTCACACCTCGCCCCGATCCGTCCTATCTAGAGGCCCATGACCGACACCGTCGCCCCTGATTCCAACGCCCAGGCCTATTCGGTCTCGGAACTGGCCTTCGCCCTGAAGCGCACGCTGGAAGATCGGTACAGCTTCGTGCGGCTGCGCGGCGAACTGTCCAAGGTCACCCACCATTCCAACGGCCACGTCTACCTGACGATCAAGGACGACAAGGCCGCCATCGACGGCGTGGTCTGGAAGGGCAATGTCCGCCAGCTGCAGATCCGGCCCGAGCACGGGCTGGAAGTGATCGTCACCGGCAAGATCACCACCTATCCGGCCGGCTCGCGCTACCAGATCGTCATCGAGACCATGGAAGCCGCCGGCGTCGGCGCGCTGCTGGCCCAGCTTGAGCGCCTGAAAGGCAAACTCCAGGCCGAGGGCCTGTTCGCGCCGGACCGCAAGCGCCCCCTGCCCTCGATGCCGGCCGTGATCGGGGTGATCACCAGCCCGACCGGGGCGGTGATCCGCGACATCCTGCACCGCATCCGCGACCGCTGGCCTTGCCGGGTGCTGGTCTGGCCCTGCGTGGTCCAGGGCGACGCCGCCGCGGGCCAGGTCAGCGCGGCGATCCGCGGCTTCAACGCCATCGCGCCGGGAGGGGCCGTGCCGCGCCCCGACATCCTGATCGTCGCCCGGGGCGGCGGCTCGGTCGAGGACCTGTGGGCCTTCAACGACGAGGGCCTGGCCCGTACGGTGGCCGAGGGCGCGATCCCGCTGATCTCGGCCGTCGGCCACGAGACCGACACCACCCTGATCGACTTCGTCTCCGACCGCCGCGCCCCGACCCCCACCGCCGCCGCCGAGATGGCCACGCCGGTGCTGGCCGAGCTGCGCGCGCTGGTCAGCGACTACGACCGCCGCCTGAACACCTGCGGCGGCCGGGCCGTGGAGGAGCGGCGCACCCGCCTGACAAGCGCCGCCCGCGGCCTGCCCCGCCCCGCCGACCTGCTGGCCCTGGCCCAGCAGCGGCTGGACCTGGCGGTGCGCGGCCTGCCGCGGCTGGACGACCTGACCGCCCCGGCCGAGCGCCGGTTCAGGGACGTCGCCGCCCGCCTGGACGCGGCCCTGCAGCGCAACACCGACATCCACGCCCGCGACCTGCTGAAGGTCACCGCCCGCCTGTCGCCCGACACCCTGCACCGCCAGCGCGCCGACTGCGGCCGGCGCGTCGGGGACCTCTCGCGGCGGCTGGACCTGGCGGCCCGCCGCGTTCCCGAGCGCGTCGCCCAGCACGCCCGCCTGCCCGCCCTGCAGGAACGCATGAACAACTGCGTCACCCGGCGGCTGGAGCGTGAGGCCGACCGTCTGGTCGCCCTGGACAAGCTGCGGCTGTCGCTCAATCCGACAAGGCCGTTGGAGCTGGGGTTCGCGCTGGTGCACAAGGCGGACGGCGGCATCGCCCGCTCGGCGTCCGAACTCGTAGGCGGCGAACGCGTTCGGCTGCAGTTCAAGCTTGGCGAGCGCGAGGCGGTGATCGACGGCGAAGCCGGGGCTCCGGCTCGGCCCGCGCCTCCCGCCCCGCCCCGCCCGGCGCCAAAGCCCAAGACGCCGTCTTCCTCGGATCAGGGAAGCCTGTTCTGACCCCGCCCCCGCCCATCCCCGGCCAACGCCGGAATGGGCGGTCGATGATCTCGGCGCCTGTTCCCCAACCGCCAACTGGCGTAAAAGACTCCCATGAACGCGTTCGATCCCAATCTCGGCAAGTCCGGCGGCCCGGCCACCCTGCACTATGGCGACGGCGAGTTCGCCGTCATGAGCCCGGGCCAATACGTGCTGTGCGCCGTCACCGGCGCCAAGGTCGCGCTGGAGAACCTGCGCTACTGGAGCCCCGAGCTGCAGGAGCCCTATGCCGGTCCCGCCGAAGCGCTCAAGCGCTGGCGCGAAAGCCGGGGCTGAGGCGGTCGGGCGACACACGCCTGGCGCGAGCGCCTCGCGACGAATTCGCCCGCCAAGGGATCGACAGGCCGTTAGCCGTACAGTATCCCCCGCCATCCCCTTTCGCGATGGAGGTCCGCCCGCATGTCCGCGACGCTCGAGCAGCTGCGGTTCTTGCTGGTGGACGACAACCACCACATGCGGGCGATCGTCTCGACGATCCTGAAAAGCGTGGGCGTGCGGCACGTGCTGGAGGCCATGGATGGGGCCGAGGCCCTGCAGGTGGTGCGCGACCGTCAGATCGACATCGCCATCGTCGACTTCAAGATGTCGCCCCTGGACGGGGTGCAGTTCACCCAGCTGGTGCGCCAGTCGCCCGACAGCCCCGACCCGTTCCTGCCGATCATCATGCTGACGGGCTTCGCCGAGCGCCACCGGGTGTTCGAGGCCCGGGACGCCGGGGTCACCGAAATCGTCGTCAAGCCGGTCACCGCCCGCTCGCTGCTGGACCGGATCAACACGGTGATCTTCAAGCCTCGGCCGTTCATCCGCGTCGAGGACTATTTCGGCCCCTGCCGCCGCCGCCGGGACGACCCGGCCTATGACGGCCCTCGGCGCCGGAGCCATGAGCGGGCGCTGGAGCTCTAGCTCACTCGTCCCGCGCCGCCAGGGCGGCGTAGACCTCGTTGGGCCAGCGGCGATGGACCCAGAACCACTCCTCGGGCCGCTCGCGGATGCGCTCTTCCATGAAGGCGTTGACCAGCCTCACCCCGGCTTCGATGTCGGCGGTGCGGTCGCCGGTGTTGGGCAGGTGGATCGGGTCGTGGACCACCGCCCGGAAGCGCGCGCCCTTGATCCGTTGCACCGACATCGGCTGCAGCACCGTCCCGAAGCGGAGCGCCAGGCGCGAGGGCCCCGGGGCGGTGCGCACGGGATGGCCGAAGAACGGGCCCTCGACGCCGGTGTTGAACTTCTGGTCGTTCATCAGCGCCACCGACTTGCCCTGTTTCATGCCTTCCAGCAGTTCCCGCGCGCCATCCCCGCCCTTGGGGGCGAACAGCCGCACGCCGTAGCGGAAGCGGCTGGCCTTGATCCGCTCGTCGACATACGGATTGTTGGCCGCCCGGTAGGTCATCTCGCAGACGACGCCAGAATCGACGATGGCCGCGGGCATCACCTCCCAGTTCGACAGGTGTCCCGAAACGAAGACCACCGGGACCTTGTCGGCGGCGATCTTGAACAGGCGCTCCTGGTTGACCACCTCGACCCGGCCGGTGGAGGGCAGGATTTTGTCCATCAGCGGGAACTCGGCGAAGGTGCGGCCCAGGCCGTCCCACTGCGCCTTGAGCATGGCCGCCCGCCAGGCTTCATCCTTGTCCGGGAAGGCCAGTTTGAGATTGCGGACGGCCACCTTGTGCGCGCCGCTCAAGGGACCCACCGTGCGGCCCAGCCAGCCGCCGAACGCCGAGGCGGCGTCGACGCCCAGCAGGCGCACCACGCCGATGAACAGGTCGAAACCCAGCGCTTCCGCGCGCCACAACAGATCCTGGGCCCAAGGCCGACGCTTATCCGACATGAACCCTTACTAGCCTGCTTCGTGGATGAGGGGGACTCGCGGCGTAGGTGCAGTCGCGCCGTTCGCTCGGCACGCGACTTGCGGACCTCAACCCAGGCCGTTCCGTTTCGGGACGGAAGCAGGAAATCGGGGCGTCATCATGAGTAACGACATCGATGTGTATCTGGGCAAGCGGTTGCGGCGTCGTCGCCGCCTGCTGGGCCTGACCCAACAACAGCTGGCCGGCACTGTCGGGGTGCGCTTCCAGCAGATCCAGAAATACGAATGCGGCGCCAACCGCATCTCGGCCGCGCGGCTGTGGCAGCTGTCCGAAGCGCTCGACGTCCCGGTCGGCTACTTCTACGACGGCCTGTCGGACCGGATGGAGAAGGAAACCAACCTGGAGGCCGAGGGCGGCGGCGAGATGTTCGCCCGCAAGGAGACGCTCGACCTGGTGCGCGCCTATTACCTGCTGGGTGAGCGCCCGCGTCGTCGCCTGCTGGACCTGGCCAAGTCGCTGAACGGCGGCGAGGTGCTGGAAGCCTGAGGCTATCTGTTTGGCGACCGCGAACGGTGGCGTCGAGTCGAAGGGCGGGCTAAGTCCTCGTCCATGACCCTCGCCGCCGCCCCTCTCGCCCAGCTCGACGCCTTCGTCATCGATCTCAACCGCGCTTCGGCGGCGGCGATCCTGCCGCTGTTCCGGGCCGACCACGGGTTGGAAGACAAGGGCGCGGGCAAGAACCTGCCGCGCGACAGCCACGCGGCGTTCGATCCGGTGACGGAGGCCGACCGCGGCGCCGAGGCGGCGATCCGCAAGCTGATCGCCGAGCGCTATCCCGAGCACGGGGTGATCGGCGAGGAATACGGCGAAGATCGTCCCGACGCCGAGTTCGTCTGGGTGCTGGACCCGATCGACGGCACCCGCGCCTTCATCTCCGGCCTGCCGCTGTGGACCACCCTGATCGGCCTGCGCCACCAGGGCCGGCCGGTGCTGGGCTCGATCGGCCAGCCCTATACGGGCGAGATCTTCATCGGCTCGGCCGCGGGCTCACGCCTGCTGTCGCGCGGCTCGGAACAGGCGATCCGGGTGCGCGAATGCCCCAGGTTGACCGACGCGATCATCGCCACCACCGACCCGGACGCCTGTTTCGACGGGGCCGAGCGCGGCGCCTGGCTGCAGGTGCGCGCCGCCGCCAAGCTGGCCCGTCTGGGCTGCGACGCCTATGCCTACGCCATGGTGGCCCTGGGCAAGATGGACATGGTCATCGAGGCCGGCCTGAAGGCCTGGGACGTCGAGGCGGCCATACCGCTGATCGAGGGCGCAGGCGGCAGCGTCACCGACTGGCGCGGCGAACCGATCGGCCAGGACGGCGGCCAGATGGTGATCTCCAGCGACCGCCGCTGCCTGGACGAGGCCCTGGTGGCGCTGCGACGGTCGGCGAAGTAGCGTTCCTCAAACGGTTCAGAGAACCTCTTCCACCGTCTCGTCGAAAGCCTTCCAGAACACCGCCCGGCGGTCGTCCGTCTCGATCAGGATCTCGTGGAAGGCGTCGGGGATCTCGACATAGCGGCCTTGCGGGATGCGGCCGGCGATCGACCTCTCGTCGGCGATCAGCACGCGGCTGTCCTGACCCGCCGCGACGATGGTCACCGGGATCGGCACGGCCTCGACCCCCTTGGTCCGGCGCAGGAACGCGCAGGCCGAGAAGGCGAAATCGGTCCAGCCCCAGGTGATGCCGCCCAGGGCGATGTCGGGATTGGCGTGGATCTGGGCTCGGTGGCGAGCGTAGCGGGCCGCGTCGTGGGTCAGGGCGTCGTCGGGAAAGCTCTGGACGAACGGGTCGCCGGCGTCGCCCAGCACGTAGTCGCCCTTGTAGCGCGAACGGCTCATCAGCCAGGCCAGGGCGCGAGCGCCGCCGGCGGGCTTGCCGCCGGTGTTGAGGCCCAGCATAGGCGCCGAGAGCACCGCGGCGGCGAAGCGGCGCTCGCCCGTGGCCAGGACGAGCATCGTCAGGCATCCGCCCATCGAGTGTCCCAGGGCGATCCAGGGCCTCGGCAACCGCGTCTCGAACGCGGCCAGCAGCGCCTGGTAGTCGCCCAGGAAATCCTTGAAGCCGGCCGCGTGGCCCTTCAGGCGGTCCGGCAGGGCGCGGTGGGACAGCCCCTGCCCGCGCCAGTCATGGACCAGCACCACGAAGCCCCGGTCCAGCAGGTCCTGCACGACCTCGAAATACTTCTCGATCGGCTCGCTGCGGCCGGGGCTGACCACGACCGAACCTCGGGATGGGCCTGCCGGTGAAAACAGGGCGGCGCGGAGGGTCGCCCCGTCCGCGCCGTTGAACCACTCGGCCTTTCCACGGTCGGGAACGGGCGCCTCGACGATCGAGACCAGCGGCGCCGCGTGCCCCATGGATCAGCGCATCTTCGCGAAAAGGGCCGCCATCTTCGACTGCAGGGCCATGGCCGTGCCCATGTCCGACAGCTTCAGCTTGCCGGTCATGACCGCCATGGTCGGGTCCAGCGCACCGGCGCCGATGGCCAGCAGGTCGTCCATCGACAGGGTCATGGTCAGGTCGGCCGGCTTGTCTTCGTTGGTCACCGAGCCGCCATCGATGTGGATGACGCCGGCGTCCTTCAGGTCGAACTTCAGGCTCTTGCCCAGGCCGCTGTCCTCGCCGACGGCGGCCTTCATGCGATCGGTGATTTCCTGCAACGTAGCCATAAGCGCGTCTCCCTCTGTGGCGCGTGGATTCTGCGGCGGCAGACTGGCCGCTGGATCGCCGCGAGTAAACACTGTTCAGACGCGCCGGCGGCTTATTTCTTCGTATCTTCAAGATCACCCAAGGGAAGCCGTCGCCCCTTCCGCACGGTCACTTCGGTCCAGTCCTCACCTGGGTTTGACGAACTTCAGGGTCATGCGGTCGCTCTCGCCGATGGCGTCGTACTTGGCGTGATCGAAGCCGGGTTCGGCGGGCTCGCCGCGGGGGGCCGACAGGCGGGTCGGCGGCAGGGTCCAGACGCCGAACGGATGGTCCTTGGTGTCCTTGGGATTGGCGTTGATCTCACTTTCGCCAGCCACGACGAAGCCAGTCTCCCGGGCCATCTCGATCACATAGGCCTGCTGTACATAGCCGTCGGCGGCCAGGAGATCCTGCACCCGCCCGGGCTCGCCGCGGTGCTCCTCGACTCCAAGAACCCCGCCGGGCTTCAGCGCGATTAACGCCTCGCGAAAGGCCTTCTCGGCCAAGCCTGCCGCCATCCAGTTGTGCAGGTTGCGCAGGAACAGCACGAGATCGGCGGATCCCGCCGGCGCCACCGGACCGCTGGTCGGCCCGAAGGCCGTGACGACGACGTCGCCGTACAGCTTCTTCTTGTCGGCCAGCTTGCGTTGATATTCCTCGACCGCGGCCTTGGCGGCGGGGTCGTCCGGCAGGTTGGTCTGTAGCGAGGCGGCGTAGAGCTTGCCGCCGGTCGCCGCCAGGTAGGGCGCCAGGATGTCGGTGTACCAGCCGGCCCCAGGCCAGAACTCGACCACCGTCTGTCCGGGCTTGAGCCCCCAGAATTCCAGGCTTTCCACGGGGTGGCGCCAGACGTCGCGAGCCCTGTCGGCGGGCGATCGCCAGTCGCCCTTCGCCGCCGTCGCCAGGGTCATGGGCCCCGTCTTGGCCGGCGGCTTGTCGGCGTCCGGCTTGGCGTCCTTGCGGCCACAGCCGGCCAAGCTCAGCGCAGTCGCTCCCGCCAGCAAACCCCGCCGCGACCATCGAAGTCCTGAACCCATGCCTTCCCCCGCCACCAACGCGCAAACCTGATCATGCACTCGACCTTGGCGAAACGGCGCCAGGCCGGCCAAGTTTTCAGCCCGGCTTGCGGAAGCGCAGCGTCATGCGGTCGCTTTCGCCGATGGCGTCGTATTTGGCGCGGTCGAACGCGGGATCGGCCCGCTGGCCGTCGGGCGCGCTCTGCCGGGTGGGTGGCAGAGTCCAGACGCCGAACGGGTAGTCCTTCGTGTCCCTGGGGTTGGCGTTGATCTCGGACGTCGCGTCCAGCTTGAAGCCGGCCTTTTCCGCCAGCGCCACCACCGTGGCCGTGGCGAGATAGCCGTCCGCCCCCTTGTCGGTTTCCGACTTGGGATCGGCGCGATGGTCCTCGACCGCCAGGATCCCGCCGGGCTTCAGAACCGCGAAGAAGTCCGCGAAGATCTTGTCGGCCACGCCCGGCTGGCCGGTCCAGTTGTGGACGTTGCGCGCGGTCAGGACCAGGTCGGCCGAACCCGCCGCCCCCAGGGGGCCCGCCACCGGGCCGAAGTTCACGAACCGGACCTTGCCGTACAGGGCGGGATCGGCGAAGCGGGCCTCGAACGCCGCCCGACCCTTCTTCGCGCCTTCCGAGATCTTCGGATTGGCCAGGTCGGCGACGCCGGCGATATAGGTCCCGCCGGTGGCCTTGGCGTAGGGGGCGAGGATCTCGGTCCAGTAGCCGCCGCCCGGCGACACCTCGATCACCGTCTGCCTGGGCTTCAGCCCCCAGAACAGCAGGCTTTCGTAGGGGTGACGCGCCTGGTCGCGGGCGGTGTTGGCGGCGGTGCGATGGGGCGAGTTGACGGCGGTCATCAGGACGGCGTCGTCAGCCAGCGCGGGGGTCGCGGCGAGGCAAAGCGCGGCGGCGGCCAGGAACAGGAGGTGGCGGCGGTGGGTCATCGTCGGAACTCTCGAAGGGCTTGGCCGGGTCGGGCAGCGCAGACCTTAACGGTGACCCACCGCCGATCAAGCATTTCACCACCTGGCCATTCACCCCCTTGAAGTCGAAAAACGGCTCACCACCTTGATCCCGAAGGCGCTGGAAACCCGGGCCTTCCGGACCGTCGGCGACGCCAATCCGGGTCGCCAAAGGTCTGAACAGACTGAACAACCTTGCTTGATGAGAAGGATGTGACCATGCGTACGATCGACCTGTCCCCCCTGTATCGCTCCGTCGTCGGTTTCGACCGGCTGGCCGCCCTGCTGGACGCCGCCGCCTCGAACGAAGCCGCCTCGGGCTATCCCCCCTACAATATCGAGCGCACCGCCGAGAACGCGTACCGCATCGAGATCGCCGTCGCCGGCTTCAAGTCGGAAGAGCTCGGCATCGAGGTGAAGGAAAACCTTCTCACCGTCACCGGCCGCAAGCCGGCCAATGACGAGACCAAGCGCTACCTGCATCGCGGCCTGGCCGAGCGCAACTTCGAGCGCCGCTTCCAGCTGGCCGACTATGTGGTCGTGACCGACGCCGCCCTGTCCGACGGCCTGCTGTCGATCTCGCTGAAGCGCGAGCTGCCTGAGGCGCTGAAGCCGCGCACGATCGAGATCAAGTCGGCCGCCCCCCTGATCCAAGGCGAAAAGCTCGAGGGCGACAAGATCGAAGGCGAGAAGGCAGCCTAACACCACCTTCGCGCGTTACTGTATTCCCCCTCTAGAACTTCCAGGGCGGCGCGATGCGCCGCCCTTTTTTCTGGCCGGAAGCGGCCAGCCTTAGGCCGGCGCCAGATCCAGGCCCTGGACCTGGCTGAGATCGCAGTCGCGCAGGCTGATCCGGTCCAGCCGGGCGCCGGTGAAGTCCGCGCCGCGCAGGTCGGCGCCGTCGAGCACGGCCTCGCTGAGATCGGCCGCCTGCATCTGGACATAGCGCAGCCGGGCGGCCCTCAGGTCGACCAGGGTCTTGCGCTGGGGCCCGAGGGGCAAGGGCGACAGGAAGGCCTGGCGCAGGTCGGCCTTGGTTAGGTTGGCGCCCGCCAGCTTCGCGCCGCGCAGGTCCGCGCCGCGCAGATTGGCCGTGCGCAGGTCGGCGTTGCGCAGGTCAACGCCCTGAAGCTGGGTTCCCGACAGGTCGATCCCGACCATGCAGGCCCCCGCGGCGCTCATCGCCGTCAGCCGCAGGCCCTTGAGGCGGTCGCCGAGCGGGCGCAGGTCCTCGCCATCGAGCCGTGCGGGTTGGCCCTCCTTGCCGCCGGTGCGGCACCAGGCCTGGTTGGCCAGGCAACGCTGGTAGATTTCCTCGGCCCGCGAGACGGCCTGTTCGGTCGACGACGCCAGGCAGCCCTGCATCGCCGCGCCGCTGGTGCGGGCCGTGGAGGTGTCGACGCCGGCCATGACGGCGCCCGTGAGGTTGGCCCCCTCGAGATTGGCGCCCTTGACGTCGGCGTCCTCCAGGATGGCGCCGCTCAGATTGGCTTCCTTGAGGTTGGCGCCCGACAGCTTGGCCCCGCGCAACGAACAATCGCTGAAGTCGGCCTTGAACGCCGAGACGCCCGCAAGCTGTGAGCCGTCCAGGGTCGCGCCCGAAAAGTTGACCTCGTCGGCCTCGCCGTTGCGGGCTTCGTGCCGGAGCGTGTCGAACCCCTTTCGAGGGTGGGGGACGGCCACTTGGCCCTCGCGGAAATCAGCCTGGGTCAGATCGGCCAGGGACAGGTTGGCGCCGCGCAGGCAGGCGCCCCTCAGGTCGGCCCGGACCAGCACGGCCTGGCGCAGGTCGGCCTGGCGCAGGTCGGCGCCGAACAGGTTGGCCCGCTCCAGCCGCGTGCGGACCATGCGGCAGCCGTCGAGGATCGAGGCGGAGAAATCGGCGTCGGCCAGGTTGCGGAACGACAGGTCCAGGCCCGACAGGTTCATAAAGCGCAGGGACGCACGCTTGCCGCCCTGCTTGCCCGTGACGAACTTCTCGTGCGCCGACACGATCATGTCGAGCTCGGCCTGGCTCAGGCGTCGCCGCCCCGCGATGCTCTGCGCCGCGTTCATGTCCTATGCTTCTCCCCCGAGAAACCCCTTGATCCGCCTGGGAAAATACCGGCGATCGACGAGGGAAGCGTTAAGGCCGCGCGGTTTTGTCGCGACTTTCGGAACATGGTTGTGGAAGGTTCGCCGTCAGCGCTAACCGCTGCCTAGATCACGTCGTCCAGGCCGCGAGCGCCCATGCGGATCGCCCCGGTGACGTCGATGTCCTTGAGCAGGGCGTTGGTGAAGTTGGCGCGCGACAGGTCGGCGCCGCTCAGGCAGGCCTGGCGAAGGTCGGCCCGGGCGAAGTCGGCGTTGGTCAGCAAGGCGCCGGTCAGGTCGCTGGGCAGCAGGCGGTCGCGGCCGATCAGCAACGGGCCCAGCTGGGCCTCGCGCAGGTCCGATCCGGCCAGCTTGGCGCCCTTGAGACGGGCTCCGCGCAGGTCCGCCCGCCGCAGATTGCAGGACCGCAGGTCGGCGCCTTCCAGCTGCGCGCCCTGCATCTGCACACTTTCCATGTCCAGACCGTAGAACACCGCGCCCTTGGCCGAGAGGGCCGTCAGGTTGAAGCCGCGCACGGACTTCAGGTTGCGCAGGTCGGCCTTGTCGAACACCGAGGGCGCCCCCTCGGCCCCGCCCGTCTCGCACCAGCGGGCGTGGTCGGCGATCATCTGCTCGTAGGGCATGTCGGACACGTCCTTGCCCGACGCCTTGTCGGTCAGGGCGCCGTCCATGTTGGTGTCGTTGATGTTCCAGGACATGGTCTTGGCGCCGACCAGCACCGCGTTGCGCAGGTCGGCGCCGACCAGGTTGGCGCCCGACAGGTCGGCGCCGGCCAGGTTTGCGCCGTTGAAATTGGCCTGCTTGAGGTTGGCCCGCACCAGCTTGGCGTCCTTGAGGATGGCGTCGCTGAAGTCGGCCTTGGTGGCGATGATGCCTGACAGGCGCGAGCGTTCCAGGTTGGCCCCGGCCAAGATGGCGCCGGACGCCTGCGCCTCGCGCTGGACGGGCTCGATGATGCGATAGCCTTCCTTGCGGTCGGCGGCGGCGATCTGGCCTTCGCGCAGGTCGGCCTCGAACAGGTCGGCGCCGGTCAGGTTGGCGCCGCGCAGGCTGGAGCCGCGCAGGTCGGCGCGCCGCATGGAGGCGTCGGTCAGGTCCGAGCCCTGCAGGTCCGCGCCGTACATGTTGGCGTTGTCGAGCTTGGCCTTGCGCAGGTCGCAGCCGACCATCAGGGCGCCGGTGAAATCGGCGTCGCACAGATTGCGCCCGGTGACCGACAGGCCCGACAGGTCGCAGAAGGCGAAGACGGCGCGCGCCCCGCCCATCCGGGCCGACCACAGGCGGTCATGCCGGGCGCAGATCATGTCGACGTCGTGTTGCGTCAGGCGCTTGTGCTCTTGGCCTGCCGCGGGGGGGGCGCTCATGGCTGCTCTTATCACTCCCCGAAGGGCTGGACCCCTACAATGCGCGCCCCGCATTAACGCTGAGTTTCCAGGCATTTCGGGACACCGGGGCCTGGTTTGCCCCGGTGTCCGAACGCCGGATCAGCGCGCCGTCGGCAGCGGCTGGGACCGGCTCTCGTCGAGGTAGCGGGCGCCCATCGGCTTGAGCGCGCCGTCCAGGTCGATGACCAGCGGATTGCCGGTCGGGATCTCGACATGGACGATGTCGGCGTCGGGCACGTTGAACAGGTGCTTGACGATGGCCCGCAGCGAATTGCCGTGCGCGGCCACCAGGATCGTCTCGCCGGCCGCCAGCTTGGGGGCGATGGCCGCCTCCCAGTAGGGCAGCACCCGGACCAGGGTGGTCTTCAGGCTTTCGGTGCTGGGCAGGTCCTTGCCGGCGTAGCGGCGGTCCTTGCTGAAGTCGTACTCGCCGCCCGGGGCCAGTTCCGGCGGCGGGATGTCGTAGGAACGGCGCCAGATCGTGACCTGCTCCTCGCCGTGCTTCTCGGCCGTCTCGGCCTTGTTCAGCCCGGTCAGGCCGCCGTAGTGGCGCTCGTTCAGCCGCCAGTCCTTGGTCACCGGCACGAAGCTCTGGCCGGCCGCGTCCAGGGCCAGGTTGCAGGTGCGGATGGCGCGGGTCTGGACCGAGGTGAAGGCCTCGTCGATCTCGACGCCGGCGGCCTTGATCAGCTCGCCGCCCTTGTGGGCCTGGGCCTCGCCCTCGGCGGTCAGGTCGACGTCCACCCAGCCGGTGAAGCGGTTTTCGAGATTCCATTGGCTCTGGCCATGGCGCAGCAGGACGAGAACGGGCATCGGACCTCCAGGATGTGACGCAGGGCGGGCTAAGCCCCGGCCGGCCCCGCGTCAAGCGTCCCGCCCCTTCCTCGCCCCGCTCTCGCCCTTCTCTCCTCCGGGGGGCGTGCTATAGGCAGGCCATGCCCGATCGCATCCTCATGCCCTTCCTGGCGCTCGTCGGCCTGGCCCTCGTCGCGTTCTCGCTCGTCTGGCCCCAGGGCTACGGCGCCCGCTCGCCCGGCCCCTTCGGTTCGGTGCCGATCCAGCAGACGCCGGAAATGCAGGCCAAGATCCAGCGCGAGAAGGACGCCGCCGCCCGGCACGACCAGCAGGCGCGCGGGCAGATGAGCGACACCCGCGCCGCCGTGGCGGGGACCCCGTGAGCGCTTTCGACGCCGTCGCCGTCGGCCAGCGGGTCCTGAACGCCGAGGCCGAGGCCCTGACGCTGCTGTCGGCGGCGCTGGACGAATCGTTCGTCCGCGCCGTCGAAACCCTGTTCGACGCCAAGGGCCGGGTGGTCTGCACCGGGGTCGGCAAGTCCGGCCACGTGGCCCGCAAGATCGCCGCCACCCTGGCCTCGACCGGTTCGCCGGCCATGTTCGTGCACGCCGCCGAGGCCAGCCACGGCGACCTGGGCATGATCGGCCAGGGCGACGTGGTGCTGGCCCTGTCGAAATCCGGCGAAGCGCGCGAGCTGTCCGACACCCTGGCCTACGCCAAGCGGTTCTCGATCCCCACCATCGCCGTCACCGCCGTGGCCGACAGCCAGTTGGGCCGGGCCGGCGACATCCTGCTGCTGCTGCCCGATGCGCCGGAAGCCACCGCCGAAGTCAGCGCCCCGACCACCTCGACCACCCTGCAGATGGCGCTGGGCGACGCCCTGGCCGTGGCCCTGCTGGAGCGGCGCGGCTTCACGGCCAGCGACTTCCGCGTCTTCCACCCGGGCGGCAAGCTGGGCGCCATGCTGCGCACGGTCGGCGACCTGATGCATGGCCAGGGCGAACTGCCCCTGACCCGCGAGGACGCCTCGATGTCCGAGGCGCTGCTGGTGATGAGCGAAAAACGCTTCGGCGCGGTCGGGGTGGTCGCTCCGGACGGATCGCTGAGCGGCCTGATCACCGACGGCGACCTGCGCCGCCACATGGACGGGCTGATGGGCCATGTCGCCGGCGAGGTCATGACCCGCGCCCCGCTGACCATCGCGCCGGGCGCCCTGGCGGCCGAGGCCCTGAAGCTGATGAACGAGCGGCGCATCACCGTGCTGTTCGTCGTCGACCAGCACCGCCCGGTCGGCATCCTGCACGTCCACGACCTGTTGCGGGCCGGGGTGATCTGAGGCCGGGGACATGCCCTTGGGCGTGTCCCCAGCAGATGCACGGGAAAGCCCTGGGGACACGCACAAGTGCATGTCCCCGTCGGTGAAAGCCGACAGGCTTGGGGAGGCGGCGGAGCGTCCGGGGCGCGCCCGGTCTAGAGTTTTGGAGAGTACCGTTTCGACACGTCACGGGCGCTCCGCGCGGCCTTCTTCCAGAAGCCTTCGGGTCGCGGATTTTTAACCCGCTCCGATGGAGGCCCCCGGCGGGCAGGACGTTGGCTTCGTCCTGGACCGCGCGGGCGATTTCAGCCCGCGCCTGGCGCGTTTCGCCGTTCGGCCCCGAGGGGGTGTTCCCGCCGTCCGGTCCGGACCGCCCGAGGCCCCATCCAGGACCCCCACGCTCCGCCGACCGACCCGAAGGGCCCTTCGACACCGGCCGGCGGACGCTTCCCGCTCGACCGCCCCCGCCGCACGTCGAGGTCGCCGGCCGGACGTCCTCCCCCACGACGGGGCGAGGACCAGTATGCGTGCGGTCTGGAGCGCGATGCGTCGATTTCTCGAACGCTCTTCGATCCCGCGGGCAAGGTCTTGATTCCGCTGGCCGGAAAGCCGCTCTATCCCCGCCGTCCCGCGGGGAAATAGGCCTGCCGCTCCTCCTCGGCGCGCGACGTTCCCGCATGGATCCGCAGCAGGTCCTTGCGGGCCAACAGGCCGACCAGGCGACCGGTGGCGGGGTCGGTGACCGGGATGCGCCCCTGTCCCGTCGCCAGCATCAGCGCCACGACCCGCGCGACCACGTCGTCGGGGTGGGCGACCGGCAGGGCGGCGTCCGACACCCGCTCGGCCACGGTCTGGGTCTCCAGTCCGCCCTCGACCCGCCAGGCCAGGGCGTCGGCCCGGGACGCCATCCCGACCAGCCGGCCGGACGCCTCGACGATCGGATAGACCCGGTGACGGCCTTGCTGCAGCACCGCCACGGCCTGGGGGATCGGCAGGTCGCCCGGCAAGGTGTCGACCGCCTCGACCATCACCTCCGACACCCGCACCAACTCGTAGGGGTCCACCCCGTATTCACGGGTGATGTGGCGGCCGCGACGGGCGATCTTCTCGGTCAGGATCGAGCGCTTGAGCAGCAGCACGGTGACGGCGTAGGCGGCGACGCAAGCCGCCAGCAGCGGGGTCAGCATCCGCCAGTCGCCGGTCAGCTCGATCGCGAAGATCACGCTGGTCAGGGGCGAGCGCATGGTCCCGCCCAGCATGGCGGCCATGCCCAGCAGCGCCCAGAACCCGGGGTCGCCCGGCAGCACCTGGCCGGCCAGCCAGCCCATGGCCCCGCCCAGGATCAGCAGCGGCGCCAGCACCCCGCCCGAGGTGCCGGACGACAGGGCCACCAGCCAGATCAGCGCCTTGACCACCAGCAGAGTCACCACCGCCTGGACCAGCAGGTGGCCGGTCAGCAGGTCGCGGATCACGTCGTAGCCGACGCCCAGGGCGCGCGGCTCGACCAGGCCGCCCAGGCCGACGCCCAGCCCGCCCAGGGCCGGCCACCACATCCAGTGGATCGGCAGGCGCTCGAACGCGTCCTCCAGACCGTAGAGCAGCTTGGTCAGCAGGCCCGACTGCAGACCCGCCAGCGCGCCCAGGCCCGCGCAGAGCAGCAGGCCCCACCAGGGCAGGTTCGGGTCGGCCGAGAACGGGAACAGCGGGCCGGCGTCGAACAGTCCCGGCCGCCAACCGGCGGCGGTGACCGCCGCGACGGCCACCGGGATGAAGCTGCGCGGCCGCCATTCGAACAGCAGCAGCTCCACGGCCAGCAGCACCGCGGCCACCGGCGTGCCGAAGATCGCGGTCATGCCGGCCGCCGCCCCCGCCACCAGCAGGGTCTTGCGTTCGGCGGCGCTGAGATGGAAGAACTGGGCGAACAGCGAGCCGATCGCGCCCCCGGTCATGATGATCGGCCCTTCGGCGCCGAACGGACCGCCGGTCCCGATCGAGATGGCCGAGGAGATGGGCTTGAGCACGGCCACCTTGGGCGACATCCGGCTGCCGCCGATCAGGATCGCCTCGATCGCCTCCGGAATGCCGTGGCCGCGAATCTTTTCCGACCCGAACCGCGCCATCAGCCCGATGATCAGGCCGCCCAGGACCGGGGCGGCCACCATCCAGGCCGAGGGCGACAGGGTTTCCAGCGAGCGGCTGACGACGTCGAAGCGGCCGAACCAGACCAGGTTGGTGGTCAGGGTGATCAGGCGGATCAGCACCCAGGCCGCCCCCGCCCCGCCGCTGCCCACGACCACGGCCATGGCCGCCAGCATCAGCAGCCGGCGGTCGGCCGTGAAGTCGCCCAGCGGCCTTCGCCCGGCCCCGGATGCGACGGTCCCGGAGGCGCCCGCCTCGGCGGTGTTCGCGGTCATGCCTGTTTCTCCACGCGCTCTTGTGGAAGCGCCAATATGTCGTATTACGATACTTTCCAAGAGGGGCGAGCGATTGGGCGGTGAAATTTCCGGCGAGGACGGGCTGACGCGGGCGCAATATGTGGCGCTGGCGGCCTTCCGCTACGAGCTGCGCCGCTTCCTGGCGTTCAGCGAGACCGCCGCCCATGGCGCGGGCCTGCCCGCCCAGCAGCACCAAGCGCTGCTGGTGATCGCCGGCTTCGACGGGGCCGATCAGCCGACGGTGGGCGCCCTGGCCGAGCGCCTGCTGATCGCCCCGCACACCGCCACCGAACTGGTGGCGCGCATGGTCGAGGCCGGCCTGATCGACAAGATCCCCTCGCGCGAGGACCGCCGCAAGATGCGACTGGCCCTGACGACCAAGGCCGAGTCGCTGCTGGCGGCCCTGAGCGCGGCCCACCTGGAAGAGCTGAAATCCCTGGAGCCCGCGCTCACCGCCGCGCTCGCCCGCCTGGGCCGCGACCAGGCCTGACCCGAAACCGATCCGAGATCATGCCAAACACCCTCGTCCAGGCCCTGCGCGGCCGCCAGCCGATCCGCCCGCAGGACCTCCTGCGCTCGGGCCTGGGCGCCCTGATCGGCATTCCGGCCACGGGCCTGCTGGCCCACCTGATCGCCAGCGGGCAGCCGTCGGCCCTGCCGCTGCTGGTTCCACCGATCGGCGCCTCGGCGGTGCTGGCCTTCGCGGTGCCGGCCAGTCCGCTGGCCCAGCCGCGCGCCGTGATCGGCGGCAACATGGTCTCGGCCCTGGCCGGCGTGACCTGCGCCCTGGCCTTCCATCCGCATCCGGCCCTGACGGCGGCGGCGGCGGTGGCCTGCGCGATCATCGCCATGGGCCTGCTGGGCTGCCTGCACCCGCCTGGCGGCGCGGTCGCGCTGGGCGCGGCCCTGGTCGCTGGACCGGTCGGCCCCGCCTCGTACGGCTACGTCTTCGTGCCGGTGGGCCTGTGCTCGGTGCTGCTGGTGCTGTCGGCCATGGCCTATGCGCGCGTCGTCGGACGCTCCTATCCCCACCGCGTCCCGCCCCCCGCCAACGTGCATGACACCCGGGACGCCCCGCCCCAGCGGCGGGTCGGCTTCACCCAGGCCGACATCGACAACGCCCTAGCCCACTACGGCGACCTGCTGGACGTCGACCGCGCCGACCTGGACGCCCTGTTCCGCGAGGTCGAGCTCCAGGCCCACCGGCGGATCCACGCCCACATCCTGTGCAGCGACATCATGTCCCGCGACGTGCTCAGCGTCGACCTGCACCAGAGCGCCGAGAGCGCCCTGGCCTACATGCGCGCCCACGACCTGCGCAGCGCCCCGGTGATCGATTCCGAGCGCCGGGTGGTCGGCATGGTGCGCCGGGCCGAACTGCAGACCGGCCGCGAAGGCCCGGTCGAGGCGGTGCTGGACCCGTTCGTGCACAAGGTGCGGCCGGGCACGGCGATCGAGGCCCTGCTGCCGATCCTGTCCAGCGGCGTGGCGCACGAGGCCATGGTGGTCGACGAGAACCGGGCGCTGCTGGGGATCATCACCCAGACCGACCTCTTGGGCGTGCTCTACCGGGCCCACATCGTCGAGGCGGTGGCGCTGCAACGGGCCGAGGAGTCCGGGGCGATCGACCCGGCGATCTAGAGCGGATCGACCGTCAAGGCCGTGCGTGCGCCTCGTCCTTCGACAAGCTCAGGATGAGGAGCATTTGCAGGCCGATCATTTGCAGGCCGATCAGTAGAAAACCTCATCCTGAGCCTGTCGAAGGACGAGGTTTTCGGCTCCAAAGCGAAACGGATTCCGCTTGCGCGGCGGGGCCGAGACGGGCGATCTCGGGACATGCGCCGCAGTTTCCTGCTCCCGCTGATCTGCGCCCTGCTGGCCGGTCCCGCCCTGGCGTCGGATCCAGGCACGCTGCAGCAGAAGGACACCCTGCGCGACGCGGTGGCCGCGCCGCTGGAGGACCTGAACCTCAAACACACCGCCATTCCGCCCGTGTTGCTGCGCGCCGTCGACAGCCCCTACGACCTGACCGGCCTGGCCCGCTGCGAGGGGATCGCCGGCGAGATCGGCCGGCTCGACGCGGCGCTGGGTCCGGACCTGGATGAGGCGCCGCCCCCCGACACCCGCTCGCGCGGCAAGAAGGTCGCCGACGCCGCCTATGGCGCGGGGGTGGGCCAGGTGCGTGACACGACCCAGCACGCCCTGCCGTTCCGCGGCTGGATCCGCAAGCTGACCGGGGCGGCCCGGCACGATCGGGCGGTGCAGGCGGCGATCAAGGCCGGCGGCATCCGTCGCGGCTATCTGAAAGGCGTGGGCATGCGCATGAACTGCGCCCCACCGGCCGCGCCCAGCTGGTTCGTCCCCGCCCCGCCGCCCAAGCCGGTCGCGGCGCCGTCCGCCCCCGGTCCGCTGGAGCGGCTGGCGGCCTTCTGGGCGAGCGTCATGGCCTGGTGGCGCGGCTGGTGGCCTTTCTAGGCCGGATCGACATTCAGCTCGGGGAGCCGAAAACCTCGTCCTTCGACAGGCTCAGAATGAGGTTTTCTACGGCTCGGCCTGCAAATTGGTCCTCATCCTGAGCTTGTCGAAGGACGAGGACCACGCACCGCCACTCTTAACGGGTGCCGAAGGTCCGGTCGCCGGCGTCGCCCAGGCCGGGCACGATGTAGCCGTGGTCGTTCAGCTCGGCGTCCACCGCCGCCGTCCAGATCGGCACGTCGGGATGGGCGGCGCGCAGGGTCTCCACGCCCTGGACCGAGGCCACCAGGCAGACGAAGCGCAGGTCGCTCACACCCGAACGCTTGAGCAGGTTCAGCGCCGCCACCGCCGTATGGCCGGTGGCCAGCATCGGGTCGACCACGATGACCAGGCGGTCGGCGATGTCCTCGGGGGTCTTGTAATAGTACTCCACCGCTTCCAGCGACGCGGGGTCGCGGAACAGGCCGATGTGCGCCACCCGCGCCGACGGCACCAGGTCCAGCATGCCCTCGGCCATGCCCAGGCCCGCGCGCAGGATCGGGGCGAAGACCAGCTTCTTGCCAGAGATCTCCTCGGCCGTGGTCGGGGCCACGGGGGTCTCGATCTCAACCGTGTGGGTCGGCAGGGCCCGGGTGACCTCGTAGCAGAGCAGGGTCGCGGTCTCGCGCATCAGGGCGCGGAAGGTCTTGGTCGAGGTCTGTTTGTCGCGCATCCGGGTCAGCTTGTGGCGGACCAGGGGGTGGTCGACGATGGTGACGCCTTGCATGGGCCGAGCTTCCGTCTCGCGGGAGGCGGACGGCGCTCCCTTCCCCGCACCCAGTGCCGCCTTAGCGTCGTCTCGCCAAGCGGAAATCGTCAGGATTTCGCGCCGTAGGCGGCCAGGAACACCCTGACCGCCGGCAGCACCTCGCGGTCGATCTCGTCCGGCGTGGGCGCGTCCATGGCCCGGCACAGCCGCGCCTTCAGCATGCGGTTCTGGCACAGGCCGATGAACTGGTGCGCGGCGTGGACCGGGTCGTCGATCCGCAGTTGCCCGCTGTCGACCGCCTTCTGCAGGATCACGCCCAGCAGCTTAGCCCCGCTCCGGGGGCCCGCCTCGTAGAAGGCGTGGCCGATCTCGGGCGTGCGCTGGGCCTCGGCGACGATGACCCGGAAGTTGGCCATGCTGAAATCGCTCAGCACGATCGACAGGTAGGTGCGCCCGACCCTGGTCAGGGCCTCACGGATGTCGCCCGGCTCGGAGCCGATCTCGAACATGGCGTCGCGCTGCCAGGCGCAGTGGCGCACCACATAGGCGGCGAACAGCTCTTCCTTGTTCTTGAAGTAGTTGTAGAGCGTGCCCTTGGACCCGCCGAGCCGGGCCGCGATCGTCGACATGGACGCGTTGGCGTAGCCCTCCTCCAGGAACACGTCGCTGGCGACATCCAGGATGGCTTCACGGCGGGCGTCTCGGTCGAGACGCGGTTTCACGTCCTGCATCATTTCTTTTCCTTCGGGAGCCCCCTTGATCCCGTCAAGCTCGCGGTTATATCAGCGCCACCATATGACCGTACAGTACGGTCAATTCAAGGTCAGCCGCCGATGTCATCCAACGTCCTGGACAAGCCCCCCGCCTCCAAGTCGCCCGGATCCCACGCGATCGGCGCCACGGTCTCGATCCTGCTGGCCGCCCTGCTGACCAGCGCCTGCGCGACGATGCCGGACGCGGCGCCGGCCCGGGTCGCCAAGGGGCCGGAGGCCTACGCCACGGCCCAGACCCTGGCCGCCTCAGAGGCCGCCGCCTGGCCTGCCGACGCCTGGTGGAAGGCCTATGGCGACGCCCAGCTGGACGCCCTGATCGACGAAGCGCTGACGGGCTCGCCCACCTTGGCCCAGGCGCAGGCCCGCCTGCGCCGCGCCCAAGCCCTGGCCAACCAGGCCAAGGCCGCCCAGCTGCCCAGCGTCGCCGCCAACGGCGCGGTCGAGCGGTCCAAGCAGAGCTACAACAACGGCATCCCCGCCGACTTCGTGCCCCAGGGCTACAACGACTACGGCCGGCTCAGCCTCGACTTCAGCTGGGAGCTGGATTTCTGGGGCAAGAACCGGGCGGCCGTGGCCGCCGCGACCTCCGAAGCCAGGGCCGCTCAGGCTGACGCCGCCCAGGCCCGGCTGATGTTGGCCACCTCGGTGGCCGCCAGCTACGCCGACCTCGCCCGCCTCTACGCCGAGCGCGACGTGGCCGAGCGGTCGGTGGCCCTGCGGCAGGAAACCCTGACCCTGGTCAGCAACCGGGTGACCAACGGCCTCGATACGCGCGGCGAGCTGCGCCAGGCCGAGGCCGGTCCGCCCAACGCCCGGGCCGAGCTGGCCGCCCTCGACGAGCAGATCGCCCAGACGCGCAACGGCCTGGCCGCCCTTCTGGGCGCGGGCCCGGACCGCGGCCTGGCGATCGCCCGCCCCTCGGTCGCCGCCCTCAAGCCGTTCGGCCTGCCCGCCAACCTTGCCGCCGACCTGATCGGCCGCCGCCCCGACGTGGTCGCCGCCAAATGGCGAGCCGAGGCCGCCAGCAAGCGGATCGGCCAGGCCAAGGCGGCCTTCTATCCGAACGTCAACCTGGCCGCCGCCATCGGCGTGCAGTCGCTGCACCTGGACAAGCTGTTCGACAGCGGCTCGGACGTCGGCAGCGTCGGCCCCGCCGTCAGCCTGCCGATCTTCGAGGGCGGACGGCTGAAGGCCAACCTCCGCGCGGCCGAGGCCGACCGCGACGGCGCTGTGGCCGCCTACGACGCCGCCGTCACCCAGGCCCTGCGCGACGTCGCCGACGTGGCCGCCAGCGAGCGGGCCCTGAGCGCCCGGCTCGGCGAAAGCCGCGCCGCCCTGGCCGCCAGCGAGGACGGCTTCCGGATCGCCAAGCTGCGCTACCGGGGCGGCCTGTCGACCTACCAGAACGTGCTGATCGCCGAACAGGCGGTGCTGTCGCAGCGCCGGATCGTCGCCGATCTGGAAAGCCGCGCCCTGACCCTGGACGTCGCCCTGGTGCGCGCCCTGGGCGGCGGCTTCGCTCCCGCCTGACCCCAATTCGAACCCGCTTTCCACCCTTCGCTTTCGCGCCTCCAGGACCTCCCCCATGGCCGACACCGCCTCTTCCGCCAAGCCCAACGGCAATCGTCGACAACTGCTGACCGGCCTGGCCGTCGTGGTCGTCATCGGCGTCGTGCTCTGGGTGCTCTACGCCGTCCTGATCGGCTCGCGCCACGTCGAGACCGACAACGCCTATGTCGGGGCCGAAGTCGCCCAGGTGACGCCGCTGATCAGCGGGCCGGTCGCCCAGGTTCTGGTCTCCGAGACCCAGACCGTGACCGCCGGCCAGCCGCTGGTGGTGATCGACGACGCCGACGCCCGGATCGCGGTCCTCGCCGCCCAGGCCGCCCTCGGCCAGGCCCAGCGCAAGGTGCAGGGCTACTTCGCCAGCGACGACGCCCTGGCCGGCCAGGTGGCGGCCCGCGACGCCGACATCGCCCGCGCCGCCGCCGCCGTGACCGGCGCCCAGGCCAGCCTGGAGCAGGCGCGGATCGAACTGTCGCGACGCAAGGCCCTGTCGGACTCCGGCGCGGTGTCCGGCGAGGAGCTGACCACCGCCCAGAGCCAGTACACCAACGCCCAGTCGGCGCTGGTCGAGGCCCGCGCCGCCCTGACCCAGGCCAAGGCCACCCGCGCCGCCGCCGAGGGCAACCGCGAGGTCAACACCGCCCTGATCTCCGGCCTGCCAGCCAACAAGAACCCCGAGATCGCCGCCGCCGAGGCCCGCCTGGCCAGCGCCCAGCTGGCCCTGGACCGCACCGTGCTGCGCGCGCCGCTGGCCGGCGTGGTGTCCAAGAAGAACGTCCAGGTCGGCCAGCAGGTCCAAGTCGGCGCGCCGCTGATGGCCATCGTCCCGACGACCAACGCCTATGTCGACGCCAACTTCAAGGAAGTGCAGCTGGACAAGGTGCGCGTCGGCCAGCCGGTCACCTTGACCTCGGACCTCTACGGCCACGGCGTGAAGTTCCACGGCCGGGTGAAGGGCCTGTCGGGCGGCACCGGTTCGGCCTTCTCGCTGATCCCGGCACAGAACGCCTCGGGCAACTGGATCAAGGTGGTGCAGCGCCTGCCCGTCCGCATCACCCTGGATCCGGCCGAACTGAAGGACCATCCGCTGAGGGTCGGCCTGTCGATGAAGGCCAAGATCGACACGTCCAAGTAGCCCCGCGCCCGTAAGCCCCCGCAAGGAAGCGCCGCATGGCCGACCCGGACACCTCCCCCGCAGCGCCCGCAGCGCCAGCCCAGCCGGCCGGCCCCGCGCCCCTGACCGGCGTCACCCTGGGCGTGACCGCCATCGCCCTGGCGCTGGGCACCTTCATGCAGGTGCTGGACAGCACCATCGCCAACGTCTCGATCAACACCATCTCCGGCAATCTGGGCGTTAGCACCAGCCAGGGCACCTGGGTGATCACCTCGTTCGCCGTGGCCAACGGCGTGTCGGTGCCCCTGACCGGCTGGCTGATGGGCCGTTATGGCGTCGTAAAGACCTTCGTGGTCTCGGTGCTGCTGTTCACCATCGCCTCGTTCCTGTGCGGGATCTCGTGGAGCCTGACCTCGCTGATCGGCTTCCGCCTGCTGCAGGGCCTGGTTTCGGGCCCGATGATCCCGGGCTCGCAGGCCCTGCTGATCATGATCTTCCCCCCCCACAAACGGGGCACGGCCCTGGCCATCTGGTCGATGACCACCCTGGTGGCGCCCATCTGCGGCCCCATCCTGGGCGGCTACATCTCCGACAACATCGCCTGGCCGTGGATCTTCCTGATCAACGTGCCCGTCGGCCTGATCTGCGCCTTCTTCTGCTGGCGGCCGCTGGCCAGCCGCGAGACCCCCACCCGCAAGGTCCCGATCGACACCACCGGCTTCATGCTGCTGCTGATCTGGGTCGGCGCCCTGCAGGTGATGCTGGACACCGGCAAGGAGGCCGACTGGTTCAACTCGCCGGCCATCTTGGTCGAACTGGTGATCGCCATCGTCGGCTTCATCGCCTGGGTGATCTGGGAGCTCGGCGAGAAGCACCCGATCGTCGACCTGTCGCTGTTCAAGTCCAAGAACTTCGCCCTGGGCACCCTGGCCTTCTGCCTGGGCTATGCGGTGTTCTTCGGCAGCAACCTGTTGCAGCCGCTGTGGCTGCAGACCCGCATGGGCTACATCGCCACCTGGGCCGGCCTGGTCGCCGCGCCCAGCGGGGTGGTGGCGGTGATCCTGACGCCGTTCGCCGCCCGCCTGATGCAGAAGGTCGACGCCCGCTGGACCGCCAGCGTGTCGATGGCCGCCTTCGCCCTGTCGTTCTTCATGCGCTCGGAGTTCCCCCCCGACGTCGACTTCAAGGCCCTGGTCTGGCCGATGCTGGTGCAGGGGGTGGCGATGAGCACCTTCTTCCTGTCGATGGTGACCATCTCGCTGAACGGGATCGCGCCGCACCAGTTGCCCTCGGCCTCGGGCCTGTCGAACTTCTCGCGGATCACCGCCGGCAGTTTCGCCGCCTCGCTTGTCACCACCATCTGGGACCGCAGCGAGTCGCTGCACCAGACGCGTCTGGCCGAGACCATGGGCTCCAACGACCCGGCTTGGCTGGCGGCTGTCGAGCGCATGCAGGCCGTGGGCCTCTCCCACGCCCAGGCGGTGGGCGCGGCGACCAGCCAGGTGGTCAACCAGGCCTATCTGCTGGCCACGGTGGACTTCTTCCGCGCCTCGGCCTGGCTGGCGGTGCTGCTGATCCCCTGCATCTGGCTGACCAACAAGGCGATGAGCGGCGGCGGCGCGCCGCCGCCGGCCGACTGATAGTCTCAACGTGTCGCGCCGTACGGGGTCCTCGTCCTTCGACAAGCTCAGGATGAGGACCCTTTCACAGGCCGTGCAGTAAGACCCCATCCTGAGCCTGTCGAAGGACGAGGTCTTCGCCCGCCCTACCCTTCCGCTGCGTCGCCGCTTAGGATAGCGCCGTCGAGAGGGTTGAAGACGAAGATGACGACGACGGCGGCCGCCAGTCCCCTGCGCCTCTACCAGCGCGTGGCCGCCGACATCGGCCAGGCCATCGCCGAGGGCCGCCACCAGCCCGGCCAGCGCCTGGCCTCCGAGCGCGACCTGGCCGAGGCCTTCGGCGTCAGCCGCCCGACCATCCGCCGGGCCGTGATCGCCCTGGAGATGCGCGGCCTGCTGGAGGCCCGGCAGGGATCGGGGGTCTATGTGCGCGCCGGGGGCCAGCCGGCCCCGCCGCCCCGCGATCTGGACATCGGGGCCTTCGACCAGGCCGAGGCCCGCCGCCTGTTCGAGGGCGAGGCCGCCGCCCTGGCCGCCACCCTGATCACCGACGAGGAGTTGGCCTATCTCGAGACCCTGGTGGCCGAGATGAACAGCGAGAATTCGACCAAGGAACAGTCCGAGCTGGCCGACCGCCAGTTCCACATCACCATCGCCCAGGCCACCCGCAACAGCGCCATCGTCCGCGTGGTCGAGAACACCTGGGACCTGCGCTACAAGTCGCGCCTGTGCATGCAGATGCTGGAAAAGGCCCGGCACGTGCGCAAGCGGCCGCTGAACGACGAGCACCAGGACATCATCGAGTCTCTGCGCACCCGCGACCCCAAGGCCGCCCGCGCCGCCATGCAGACCCACCTGGGCGGGCTGATCGAGAACCTGCTGCTGACCGCCGAACTGGAGGCGATGGAGCAGACCCGCGAACGCTTGGCCAGCAAGCGCGAGGAGATCGCCCTGCGAGCGGCCAGCGCGGCGAAATAGGCTTGCGGGGACATGCCCTTGCGGCGTGTCCCCCTTTCAGCCGCGGCGCGACGATGGGGACACGCCGCGAGGGCGCGTCCCCGGCCCCGGCTCTAGCCCGCCGGTCGATCCGCCGCCGGCGCGGCCGGCGCGGCGGGGACCGCGATGACCGGAGCGGCCGGAGCGGCGGGCGGCGCGTCGGGAGCCGGCGCCGCACCGTCGGCGGGCGGTGGGACCTCGCCGTCCGCCGGAACCGCGCCCTCGACCGGCGTGCCGTCGGGGTTCAGCAGCATCGGGTCCTCGGCCGCCGAGACGGCGTCGTCGCCCTCGGGCTCGGCGGCCCTGGGCGCGTCGCGGTTCACGGCGTAGGTGGCCACGCTCTTCCAGATCTTGGCCGGCAGGCCGCCGCCGACCACGCCGTTCATGGCGCTGTTGTCGTCGTTGCCGACCCAAACGCCGATCACCAAGTCGCCGACATAGCCGACGAACAGGGCGTCGCGATAATCCTGGCTGGTGCCGGTCTTGCCGAACGCGCCGGGGATCGCCGCCTCGATCCCGGTGCCGCGCTGGGTGGCCGAGCGCAACAGATCGCGCATTCCGGCCAACTCGGCCTTGCTCAGCGACTTGACGCCGGCGGGCTTCTTCCAGTCGGCCAGGCCATGCGGGATCACCGGCGCCTCGCCGGCGTCGATCGCCGCATAGGCGGCCGTCAGCCGCACCAGGCTCATCGGCCCGGTGCCCAGGGCCAGGGTCAGGTCGTTGGGGATCGGGTCGGTGACGCCCAGGTCGCGGGCGGTGCGGACGATCGCGTCGCGGCCGATGTCATGGGCCAGGCGCACGGCGGCCACGTTGGAGGAGGCGGCGAAGGCGGTGATCAGCGGCACCTCACGGCCGGCGTACTTGCCCTCGTGGTTCTTGGGCGTCCAGCCGCTGACCTCGACCGGCGCGTCGAGGATCGGGCTGGTCGGGGTCATGCCCTGGCGGAGCGCCGCCAGATAGACGAACAGCTTGAAGGCCGAGCCCGGCGGGCGCTGGGCGTCGGCGCGGTTGAACTGGCTGAGCTTGTAGTCGCGGCCGCCGACCATGGCCACGATCCGGCCGTCGGTGCGCATGGCCACGATCGCCCCCTGGGTGACGTTCAACGCCTTGCCGTCGCGGGCGATGGCCTGGTCGAGGATCTTCTCGGCCTGGGCCTGCAGCTTCGGGTCCAGGGTGGTGCGCACCACCGTCTCGCCATAGGTGTTCTCGAACACCGCCTTGGCCTGGGGGAACACCCAGTCGGCGAAGTAGGAGCCGACCGGCAGCTTGGGCCGGCCCGCCTGGACATGGACCTGCTGGACCGCGCGGTCGGCCTGGGCCTGGGTGATCACCCCGGTGTCGACCATGGCGCCCAGCACGGTCTTCATCCGCGTCTTGGCGCCGTCGAAGTTCTCGGTCGGGGCCCAGCGGGACGGGGCCTTGACCAGGCCCGCCAGCATCGCCGCCTCGCCCACCGACAATTGCTCGGGCGACTTGTCGAAATAGTGCCGGGCCGCCGCGCCCAGGCCGAACGTGCCGTCGCCGAAATAGACCGACGACAGGTAGCGCGACAGGATCTCGTCCTTGGACAGCCGGGCGTCCAGGTAGAGGGCGATCAGCACCTCCTGGATCTTGCGCCGGAAGGTGCGCTTGTTGGACAGGAAGGCGTTCTTGGCCAGCTGTTGGGTGATGGTCGAGCCGCCCTCGGACACCCCGCCCGCCTTGGCGTTGGCGCCCACGGCCCGCAGGATCGCCTTGGGGTCCACGCCGATGTGCTTGTAGAACCGTCGATCCTCGATGGCGATGAACGCGCCCGGCACATAGGCGGGCAGCTTGGCCACGTCGACCGGCGCCTCCTTGTACGAACCCCGGCGGGCGATCGGCGAACCGTCGGCGGCCACGATCACCAGGGTCGGATTGGCCAGGGGCTCCAGCGCCCGGCCCAGCGGCAGCGACCACAGCAGCGAGGCGACGAAGACGATCACCGCCAGCACGACGACCGCCGTCCCGCCGATCAGCCAGGGCCGCCGCTTCCAGATCGGCGGCTTTGCGGGCGGCGGCGTCGGGTCGGCGGGGTCGAGGTCGGCGGCGTCGGACATTCGGGTCGCACTCATTCAGGCGAAGGGTCGCCAGGATGAGCGCGGCAATAGCACAGGCGATCCGTCCCGCGGCACGCCCCGCACGCAAAAAAGTGACCAGCCCCGTCACCGCCACGGTCGCGCCTGACCGTGCGCGAGCGGCCAACGGTGACGCTGGCGCTGGCGCCTCGCCCTTCGTCCCCGCTAGGATGTCGGACATGACCACCGGCGCCACCGATCCCCAGAAGCTCTACCAGCAGATCGCCCGGGCGATCGCCACGGCCATCGGCGACGGGCGCTACGGCCCCGGCGACAAGCTGCCATCGGAACGCGAACTGGCCGACGACTTCGGGGTCAGCCGCCCGACCATCCGCGACGCCATGATCGCCCTGGAGTTCCAGGGCCTGGTCGAGGCGCGCCAGGGCTCGGGCGTCTATGTCAACGCCGCCGCGCCGCCCGGCGAGGATTCGGCCGAGGCCGAGGTCGGCGCCCTGGAGCTGACCGAGGCGCGGCGGCTGTTCGAGGGCGAGGCCTGCGCGCTGTCCGCCGCCACCATCACCGAGGCCGACCTGGCCCGGCTGGAGCAGGTCGTCGGCCAGATGGCCAGCAGCATCGCGGCCGACGAGGCCGAGCGGCTGGAGCAGGACTTCCACCTGGCCATCGCCCGCGCCACCGGCAACGCCGCGATCGAGGCCGGGGTCGCCGACCTGTGGACCCTGCGCCAGCAGTCGCCGGCCTGCGTGGCCCTGCTGCGGCGGGCTCGCGCCCACGGCGGCGGCGACCGCGCGGAGGCGCACCGCCGGATCGTCGCCGCCCTGCGCCGGCGCGACCCCAGGGCCGCCCGCCAGGCCCTCCACGCCCACCTGGCCCAGGTGGTCGACGACCTGCTGGCGGTGACCGAGCTGGACGCCCTCCAGCAGACGCGCCAGAAGATGGCCGAACAGCGCCGCGAACTGGCCCGCCGCACCCAGATCTGACCCCTTTTCATCGTCACGAGGTCCGCCCGATGACCAAGCCCCTGCTTCGCCTCGCCCTGGCCGCCGCCCTGCTCGCGCCGACCCTGGCCGCGTCCATCCCGGCCTCGGCCCAGACCGCGCCGACCCTGCCGCCGGTCGTCAAGCCGCTGCCCAAGCCGGACGCCGATGGCCAGAAACCCCGCGCCGTCGTGGTCTATGCCGACTACCGCTACGGCGACATCCTCTGGGAGAACGACCGCACGGCCCACCGCATCTACGGCCCGGCCCTGGAGGCGGCCGAACCGCCCTCGACCTCGGGGATCGACGCCTGGGGCAAGAACGTCCGCTGGCCGTTCATGGACCGCCAGTTGCGCACCGGCGACCAGCATTCGTTCCACGGCGAGGGCCTGGACTTCTACGACGTCAACACCTTCCGCGGGGCCGGCGGCCTGGGGGTGTGGCAGGACAACAAGCTGTGGACCTCGCGCAACTGGAAGTCCTACCAGATCCTCAAGACCGGCGGCGACGTGGCCCAGTTCAAGGTCGACTACGCCCCCTGGCCGGTCGACGTGGACCGCAAGGTCTGGGAGACCCGCACCTTCACCCTGCCGCTGGGGACCAACTTCACGCGGATGGTCTCGACGATCAGCTCCGACAAGCCCGGCCCGCTGATCGTCGGCATCGGCATCAGCAAGCGCAAGCCCGCCCACGGCGGCGCGGGCGGGGTGTTCACTAAGGATCTCGGCGCGGGCCGCGTCTCCTACTGGGAGCCGACCGACCCGGTGAAGGGCACCATGGCCATCGCTCTGATGGTCGATCCCAAGGCCCTGGTCGAGGTGCGCCAGGACGCCGACAACTACCTGGTCCTGGTCAAGGTCGAGCCCGGCAAGCCGTTCGTCTACTACATGGGCGCGGCCTGGGACAAAGGCCTGGACTTCCACGACCGGGCCGGCTGGGAAGCCTATGTCCGCTCGGAGAAGGCCGACTTCGACCCGGCGCACTGAGGCGCAACCCTCCGCGCACCGGCGGCTCTTCTCCTGGCTCTAGATTCAAGCATTTGGAGCGCGTTGGGCGAAACCGCTCACTCTTTCGCCCAACGCGCTCTGGGACGCCGGGCGCCCCCTATGTTTTCGCGGGGCCGGTCAGGCGCAACATCAGCACGCTGTGCGGCGCCAGCCGGGCTTCCAGCTTGGTGCTGGTGTCGCCGGTCTTCTTGCTCCACAGGTCGGACCAGCTGTAGACGGTCTGCTTGAAATCGGCCGACCGGTTGCTCAGACCATCGCTCAGGACTTCCGCCTTCCAGTCATGGCGAACGTCGAGAGCCTGGTTGGAGCGGTTGAGGAACATCAGCGCCCATTGGCCGCCATCGAGCGGCTTGGCGTAGATCTCCAGCGGACCGTCGACCATAACGCGCAGCGCCTGCACGCCCAGCTTGTCCTGGCTCACCGCGATCACGCCGGGGTTGGTCAGGATGCGGCGGGTCGACTCCGACATGGAACGCAGGTCGTTGCCCAGGATGAGGGGCGAGGCCATCATGGCCCAGATCGACAGGTGGGCGCGATCTTCATCCTCGCTCATGCCGTTGCCCACTTCGAGCATGTCCATGTCGTTCCAGTGGCCGGGCCCCGCGAACTGGCGCAGGCCCGCCTGCCTGTCGAGGATGCGCAGCACGCCCAGACCCGTCGACAAACCGGGGCTGAATTCGCAGTCGAAGCAATTATAGATATCGGGCGTGGTGCGCCACGAATGGCCAACCTTGGCGCCCCACTCCCACGGCTTGCCGATGCCCCATTCGCATATGCTGAACACCATCGGACGGCCCGCCTCGGCGATCGCGTCGCGCATCGTGGTGTAGGCCGGTTCGGGGCTCATGCCCGGGGTGTTGCACCAGTCGTACTTGACGTAATCGATGCCCCAGCTCGCATAGGTCCGCGCATCCTGATACTCGTGGCCGCGGCTGCCGGGACGGCCGCCGCAGGTGGTCGCGCCGGCGTCCGAGTAGATGCCCAGCTTGAGTCCCTTGCCGTGCACATAGTCCGCCAGCGCCTTGATGCCGGATGGGAAGCGCGTGGGGTCGGGGTGGATGTCGCCGTTGGCGTCGCGCTTGCCCTGCCAGCAATCGTCAATGTTCACGTATTGGTAGCCGGCGTCCTTCAAGCCCGTCGCGACCATGGCGTCGGCGGTCTCGCGGATCAGGCGCTCGTCGATGCTGCAGGCGAATTTGTTCCAGCTGTTCCAGCCCATTTGCGGGGTGCTGGCCAGGCCTTCGGCCTTTTGAGCCCAGCTGTTGCCGCAGGCCGCGGCGGCCAGGACGACCCCCATCACGAGCTGCACTATGCGTTTGGTGTTCATCTCGAATCCCTAAGCCTGGTCCTGTCGTCCCGGCGTTGCGCCATATTGAGGTGGGCGATCTTGAATACGACGTTTGTCTTCAGAAAGCGCCATCCCCGAATTTCCAGGAGATGCCGATAGCCTTCCAAGCGGGCAGGCAAAATTCAAGCCTGGAATTTCCGCGAAACGCCGTAATCGTGACTCCATCCCCTATGAAAATCTCAGTCTCAGATTTCGGAATCAAAATCTAGATCCATTAGATTTCATAACATGATTTCAATTCAGACCGCCTGGCGCCATCTATACTTTATAACTACGAGTATCTCTGACCCGACAAATCGGCGCTGACACGGCGACTGGAAGCCCCGGTTACGCCGGGCTTCACCGGTGACACGCCCAGACGCCCCAGCCGCTGGTCCTATGAATGCTCCAGCCAACCGCCCCCGTTGCGTCCGGAATCGGGGGTCGCTTCAGGCACGGCGCGCGCCTGCCGAGGTTTCGACCCGGCACGGCGGAACCGGAAAAGCCGGTGCGCGCTCAGCAGCACGAACAGGAAGAAGCAGCCATGGCCGAAACGCCTCGCGGAGCGCCGTCACGCGCCACCCGGTCGCTGAAGGCGCCGCTGGGCGCGGCGGCGACGGCGGTGGACTGGGCGACCTTGGCGCTGTTGGGCGTGGCGACGGTGGCGCTCGCCGTCAGCACCCGGCTGCCGTCGCGGCGCCGACGCAAGGACGCGCCAGCCGCGAGGCCGCCCGAGACTTGATCGGAAGAGATTGGTGCGGGCGGTCGGGGTCGAACCGACACTCCTTTCGGAACCGGATTTTGAGTCCGGCGCGTCTACCAGTTTCACCACGCCCGCGCTTCGCGGCGACGCAAGGTCGGCGAAGGAGGGGTTGTCTAGCAAAGGCCCGCGGGAAGTTCCAGCGTCCCTTTCACCGCGTCGCGGCGGCTTTCCTTCCGGGCGCGGCCGGCCGATGCTCCGCGCCTGCGCAGGAGACCTGAAGCCTTGCCCCATCCTCCCCGTCCCGGCCCCCGCAACCTGATCACCGACGTGCCCGGCCTGACGGTGGGCCACGCGGTCGACGAGGCGGCGCGCAGCGGCGTGACCGCTCTCCTCTGCCCGCGGGGCTGGGTGGGCGCGGTGGACGTGCGGGGCGGCGGGCCGGGGATCCGCGAGAGCGACGTGCTGCGCCCCGAGAACACCTTCAGCCGGGCCCATGCGATCGCCCTGTCCGGCGGCTCGGTGTTCGGCCTGGGCGCGGCGGACGGCGTGGTGGCGGCCTTGTCCGCGGCGGGGCACGGCCTGCGGCTGGCGGCGGGCTCGCCGGCCATCCCGATCGTGCCGGGCGCGGTGCTGCATGACCTGGGCAACGGCGGCGACAAGGCCTGGGGCCTGGAGCCGCCCTACCGCGCCCTGGGCCTGGCCGCCGTCGCCGCCGCGGGCGAGGTCTTCCCCCTGGGCTCGGTCGGGGCCGGGCGCGGGGCCATGGCCGGCCTGCACAAGGGCGGCGTCGGCTCGGCCTCGCTGGACCTGGGCGAGGGCCTGGTGGTCGGGGCGCTGGCGGCCGTCAATCCGGTGGGATCGGTGTACATGGCCGACGGCGAGGCGTTCTGGGCCTGGCCGTTCGAGATCGACGGCGAGTTCGGCGGCGTGCGTCCCGATCCCTCGGCCCGCGCGATCGATCCCGTACCGGACGACAGCAAGCTGGCCGCGCTGGGCCGGTTCACCGCCGGCGCCAACACCACCCTGGCCGTGGTGGCCACCACGGCGGCCCTGACCACCGCCGAGGCCACGCGGCTGGCGATGATGGCCCAGGACGGCCTGGCCCGCGCCATTCGCCCCGCCCACACCCCGTTCGACGGCGACGTCGTCTTCGCCCTGTCGTCAGGCGCGGTGGAGATCGGCGAGGGGCCGGCGCGGTCGGTGACGATCGCCCGGCTGGGCTCGGCCGCGGCCGACACCCTGGCCCGGGCGATCGCGCGCGGGGTCTATTCGGCCCGTTCGGGCGGCGGCGGCGCGGTGTCGGCCCCGTAGAGCGTGCCGGCGGCGGACTCCAGCTGGCCCAGCAGGCGCTTGAGCGTCGCCACCTCGCTGGGCGCCAGGCCGGCCAGCAGGGCGGCCTCGTAGGCGCGGGCCAGGGGCACGATCTCGGCGAACAGGCGGCGACCGGCGGCGGTCAGTTCCAGGCTGTGCGAGCGCCGGTCGACCCGGTTGCTCAGGCGCACGGCCAGGCGGCGCTCGACCAGGTCCTGGGCCGCGCGGCTGACGCGCACCTTGTCCATGGCGGTGCGGACGACGGCGGCCTGCTGGGTCAGCGGCCCCTCGGCCAGCACCGACATCAGCCGCCATTGCGGGATGCTGAGGCCGAACCGGTCCTCGTAGGCGCGGGAGACCAGCCGCGTCACCGCATTGGCGGCGACGACCAGCTGGTAGGGCAGATAGTCGGCCAGCGAGACGTGCTCGGGGGCGCCTTCGGGGGGAATCTGAGTCATGAGTGAGACCGTCGCGGCCATGGCCTTCCTTTCGTCCTCCTTACGCCCGCGACTCTGGCGGTCGCTCGCGTCGACAAGGCCCGATCTGGCGCGGCGCGTCTGCTCCGCTCAATCATGGCCAAGCCTGGGGGAAGGAAAGCGAACATTTCGCCTGGTGGTTGTGCATCCAGCCTCCCGGACGCCCAGCGAAGGGGCGCCGGCGGCAAGGCCCGGTCCTGGTCAGCGCCGCCCGGCGGCGTCGAAGTTCGATGAGACAATCGCCCGGGCTCCAGAAATCGGAAAATTCCGCAACACCCATGCGGACTTGGCGAGAATTGCGCCGAGCGTCAAGAACCTTCGGCCTTTCTCGCGACCGGGGTTATGTCGGTCAGCGGGAAATGACGCCGCGGGCCCGGGCGCCCTGGTCGTAGCGGCTGGGACCGCCATAGACGGCCACCTCGCACAGGATGTCGCCGCCGGGCTGGTCGGACCAAAGGTAGTTGCGCTCGACCTCGACATTGCGCCCGGCCGGCGAGATGCCCTCGAAGGTGTCGCCCCAGGGAATCACCTTGTTCAGGTCGCGCCAGGTCAGGGTCATGGCGCGCGCCAGCTCGTCCTGGGCCATGGCTTCGAGGTCGGGATCGCTCATCGGGGTCTTTCCAAGGTCAGTCGCCGCCTCGACAACGTCCGCCGCGCGCGTTAGGCCCGCAAGAGGACGAAGGAGGCGACGATGGGTGCTCCCAAGGGCAAGCGGGACTTCCGCGACGAGGATCGCCTGGATCCGCGCGAACGCCATCAGGTCGAATACTGGATGAAGCGCTGGGGCGTGACCAAGGACCAGCTGGTCGCCGCCCACCGCAAGGTCGGCAATTCGATCAAGGACATCGGCGCCGAGCTGGGCAAGAAGCGCTGAGCGCCGTGCGTCCTTCGAGGCTCGCCTTGGGCTCGCACCTCAGGATGAGGAACGTGGGTTGGCTCTGATTTCCTCATCCTGAGGCGCCCGCGCAGCGGGCCTCGAAGGACGCAAGGACCCTACCGCTTGTCGCGCCGGAACTTCGCCGCCTCGGCCGCCAGGGACGAGGTCGACGGATCGAAGTCCTCCGGCTCGGGCTCGAACGGCAGATGGCCGGCCACGCCGCGCAGGGCCAGCCACAGCGGATGGCTGAAGTGGCCCAGGATCCGCAGCGGGCGGCGCTTGTCGTCGGTGACGTCCCAGCCTTCCCGCTCGAACGCCTCGGCCTGCTCGCGCATCGACTTCACGTCGACGCCGTCCCAGCCCGGCGGATCGGGGATGGCGGCGGCCTGGTCGGCGGTCAGGCCGAAGGTGTCGCGGGCCAACTGGTCGATCTCCGGGAACTGGGCCCGCGCCTCCGGATCGGCGAACGACGGCTTCATCAGCGCCCGGGTCTCCAGGTCGGCGAAGCCGGGCAGGTCGATCAGGCGGCGCGGGGCCATCGGTCTCAGCCTTCGACGTTGTCGTTGCGCCAGTAGGGCGCGACGACGCCCTGCAGCTTGATGGTCATCGGATTGCCCTTGCGGTCGACGGCCTTGCCGGCGGTGACGCGGATCCAGCCCTCGCTGACGCAGTATTCGTCGACATTGGTCTTCTCCACGCCGTTGAACACGATGCCCACGCCGCGCTCGAGGATGTCGGCGTCGTAATGCGGGCTGGAGGGGTTGGAGGCCAGGCGGTCGGGGGGCGTATCGCTCATGGGAGGGTCTTTCGAAGAATTTGGGACGGCGCGAGCCATCGAACGGGCGTGATAGCCACCCGGGCCGGCAATTCCAATAGGATTGCGCGCGATCGCATCAAGCGCCGCGACAACGTCATGGCCGCCTGCTAGCTACGGCCGTCCTCATTTCGGAGTCCGCATGCTGCGTCGCCTCTACGACTGGGTCATGAGCCTGGCCGCCTCCCGCCATGCCCCGGTCAGCCTGTTCGCGATCTCGTTCGCCGAGAGTTCGTTCTTCCCGGTGCCGCCCGACGTCATGCTGGCGCCCATGGTGCTGGCCAAGCCGGACAAGGCCTGGCGCTACGCCGCGCTCTGCACCCTGGCCTCGGTGCTGGGCGGGATTCTCGGCTACGGCATTGGCTTCTTCTTCCACGACGCGGCGCAGAAACTGCTGGCCGTGCTGGGCAAGCCCAACGCCCTGGCCGACGCCGAGTGCTGGTATCGCCATTGGGGCTCTTGGGTGATCATCGCCAAGGGCTTCACCCCCATCCCGTTCAAGCTGGTGACCATCACCTCCGGCCTGTTGCAGTTCAGCTTCCCGATCTTCATCGCCGCCTGCGTCGTCACCCGCGCCGCCCGCTTCTTCCTGGTGGCCTTCGTGGTCAAGAAGTTCGGCCCGGCCATGATGCCGGTGATCGAGAAGCGCCTAGCCCTGTTCGCGGGCCTTCTGATCGCCCTGCTTGTCATCGGCCTCACGGCGAGCCACTTCTTGGGGGGAAGCGGCGGCGGAGCGTGCGCGGGATGACGATCGAAGACACCAGCATCGAAGGCGCCGGCAAGGTCGGCGCGGCGGGCGCCCTGGCGCCCAACCGCCCGGCGATCGCCTGGGCCGTCGACCACTGGCCGCTGCTGGCCTTCATCGCCTGCGCCGTCATGCTGGGCGCCGCCCACGCCTTCGAGACCTTCGGCAAGCTGGCGCCGTGCCTGCTGTGCCTGAAGCAGCGCGAAGTCTACTGGGTGACCGGCGCGGTCGCCCTGGTCGCGGTGGTGCTGACCCGCACCGCCTGGGCCGACAAGGTGCGCCGACCGCTGATCCTGCTGATCGGCCTGGGCTTCCTCTACGGCGCGGGCGTGGCCGCCTACCACGCCGGCGCCGAGTGGAAGTGGTGGCCCGGTCCGGCCGCCTGCGCGGCCGGCGGCGCGGCCTCTGCCGACGACCTGGTGGCCATGCTGAAGGGCGTCAAGATCGCCGCCCCGTCCTGCGACAAGGCCGTCTGGATCTTCCTGGGCCTGTCGATGGCCGGCTGGAACGCCGTCATCTCGCTGGGCCTGGCGATCGCCTCGTTCTTCGCCGGCGTCCGTAAGGCGGCCTGAGATGAGCCAGCCCGTCCCTCCCCGTCCCGGTCAAGGCGCCCAGAAGGCGCGGCTGGCCGAGATCCTGCGGGTCGACCAGGCTGGCGAACTGGCGGCCGTGCACATCTATCGCGGTCAGCAGGCGGTGATGCGCAACGCCCCGGGACGCCAGCGGATCGCCGACCAACTGGGCGAGATGGAAGGCCATGAGCAGGTCCATCTGAGCCGCTTCAACGAACTGCTGGGCGAGCGCCAGGTGCGCCCCACCCTGATGTCGCCCGTCTGGCGCGCCGCCGCCTTCGCCCTGGGCGCCGGCACGGCCCTGCTGGGCGAGAAGGCCGCCCATGCCTGCACCGAGGCGGTGGAGACGGTGATCGAGCAGCACTATGCCGGCCAGATCGCCGAGCTAGAGGCGCGCGACCCCGCCCTGGCGGCCGAGCTCAGCCAGTTCCGCGACGACGAGTTGCACCACAAGGACATCGCCATCGGCGAAGGCGCCCTGGAGGCTCCTGCCTATCCCTTGCTGTCGGCGGTGATCCGGGCCGGCTGCCGCGCGGCGATCAAGATCAGCGAAAAGATCTGACCGGCGTTCGCTGCAACGCCGGAAAAAGCGCCCCGAAACTTCCCGCTTGGCGACGTGCGTGGCCGCGCTTACCCATGTCGCCGAAAGATCGCGTCGCGTGGGGAGTTTCGCTTTGCCTACCCAGTTTCACCGCCGGGCCGCGGCCCTGTGCGCCGTCTCGCTGCTGGCCCTCGCCGGCGCCGTCCAGGCCGCGCCGCCCGCCAAGCCCGCCAAGCCCGCCAAGCCGGCGCCGACCACGGCCCTGACCCTGGGGACCGGCGGCCAGATGCCGGCCGAGGAAGCGGCGGTGACCATCGAGCACGTCGACCTGAAGCTGAAGGTCCTTCCCGAGCGCAAGGCGATCGAGGGCGACGCCACCCTGACCCTGGCGGCCAAGAGCGCCCTGCCCCGCATCGTCCTGGACTTCGACAAGAACTTCGCGGTCAGCGCCCTGATCGTCGACGGCAAGGCCCTGCCCGCCTCCGCCTGGACCAATCCCGAAGGCCGGCTGACCATCACCCCGCCCGCCCCGATCGCCGCCGGGGCCAAGACCGTGGTCCAGATCCGCTACGCCGGCCAGCCGCACGAGGCCGAGAAGGCGCCGTGGGACGGCGGCTTCGTCTGGAAGACCGCCCCGACCGGCGAGCCCTGGATCGCCAGCGCCGTGCAGGGCGACGGCTGCGACCTGTTCTGGCCGTGCATCGATTTCCCGACCGGCGAGCCGCTGCTGGTCGACTTCTACATCACCGTGCCGGCGCCGCTGTCGGCGCCGGCCGGCGGCGTGCTGGTGGACGTCACGGAAAAGGACGGCTGGCGCACCTTCCACTGGCGCCAGAAGCAGCCCGACACCTACGCCATCGCCGTCAATGTCGGCCCCTATGTGAAGCTGCAGGACACCTACAAGAGCCGGTTCGGCGACAGCTTTCCGATCGAGTACTGGTACCTGAAGAGCGACGATCCGGCCAAGGCCAGGGCCCTGTTCGCCGAGTTCCCGACCACGCTGGACTTCTTCGAGCAGATGATCGGCCCCTACCCGTTCCGCTCGGAAAAGCTGGGCGTCGTCGAGACGCCGCACCTGGGCATGGAACACCAGACCATGAACGCCTACGGCAACGAATATAAGAAGGACGTCTACGGCTACGATTGGCTGTTCCAGCACGAACTGTCGCACGAGTGGTTCGGCAACCAGGTGACCAATGTCGACTGGGACGACATGTGGATCCACGAGGGCCTGGGCAGCTACATGCAGCCGCTGTTCTCGCAGTGGCTGCACGGCGACATGGAATACATGACCCGCCTGAACGCCCAGCGGGTGGGCAGCAAGAACCAGTTCCCGATCGTCTCCGACAAGGTGATGACCGAGGACCAAGTCTACAAGGCCGAAAGCGGCCCGGCGAACGACATCTACGCCAAGGGGTCCAACATCATGCACACCCTGCGCGCCACGATCGGCGACGCGGCGTTCTTCAAGGCCGTGCGCCTCCTGGTCTATGGCCGCCCCGACCCAAAGCCCGGCAACTTCGCGCCGCGCTACGCCACGACCAAGGACTTCATCGCGATCGTCAACGACGTGACGGGGAAGGACTACCAGTGGTTCTTCGACGCCTATTTCTATCAGGCCAAGCTGCCGGAACTGCGCACCGCCCGCGACGGCGACGACCTGGTGCTGAGCTGGAAGACGCCCTCGGGCAAGGCCTTCCCGATGCCGGTCGAGGTCAAGGTCGGCGACAAGATCGTCACCGCTCCGATGAGCGACAACACCGGCCGCATCAAGGTGGGCGACGCCGTGCCGGTGATCGTCGACCCGGCCTCCAAGATCCTGCGCCGCCAGCCCTATCTGGAAGAGTACGCCGCCTGGAAGAAGGCCGCGGACGAGGCGGCCAAAAAGGCGGAAACCGCCAAGCCGGCCAAGAAGAAGTAGGCGCTGGACGCTACCGCCCGAACGACACGGCCGTGGCCGTCCCGTCGTAGCGGACCAGCTTCGACCGCGTCCGCCGGCCGTCGACCAGCACGACCTTGAAGGTCCGTTCCCGTGCCAGGCCTGGGAATGTTCCGGCCCGCGCGCCCACGTCCAGCCGGCGCGCGGCGTCGTTCCAGGTCAGGCCGATGGTCGCCCGCTCGCCGCGTTCATAGGCATGGCCGTCGCCGGCGTCGTCATAGAGGGTGAAGGTCCCGTCGGCGCCGGCATAGACCCTCAGCTCGACCGGTCCCTGCGGCGCCTGGTCGGCGTATTGGACGGCCTCGCCCAGCGGCAGGATCGCCCCGGCCCGGGCGAACAGCGGGATGCGGTCGATCGGAGCCGGGGCTTCGATCCAGCGGTCGGCGCCCACCGGCTTGCCGGTCCAGAAGTCGTACCAGCCCGCCGTCCTGGGCAGGAACACCTGGCGCGAGGTCTGGCCGGCCTTGGTCACCGGGGCGACCATCAGGGCCGGGCCGAACAGGAACTGGTCGCCGATGCTCCACACCCGCTCGTCGGTGCGCCAGTCCATGACCAGCGGCCGCATGATGGTGCCCGAACGGTCGGTCACGGCCCAGGCCAGGGCGTAGAGGTAAGGCAGCAGCCGATAGCGCAGCCGGTCGTAGTCCAGCAGGATCGGCTGCATCGAACCATAGGCGAACAGGTCGTTCTGGTTGTTGGCCCGCTTGCCATGGGTGCGGAACAGCGGGTTGAACACCCCAAACTGATACCAGCGGACATACAGCTCCTGGAACGCCGGGTCGCGGGTGTCGGGACCGCGCGGCGGGTTGTCGAGCACGCCCTGGTAATAGCCGCCGATGTCGGTGGTCCAGTACGGCATGCCCGACAGGGCGAAGTTCAGCCCGCCGGCCATCTGGCGTTCGAACACCGGGAAGCTGTTGAGGATGTCGCCCGACCACGAGGCCGCGCCGTAGCGCTGGACGCCGGCGAAGGACGACCGCGACAGGATGAACACCCGCTTGTCGTCGCGCTGGGCCCGCCAGTGGTCATGAACCCCGCCGACGTGGGCCAGGGGGAAGATGTTGTTGTAGAGCTCGCCCGGGCCGATCGCCAGCCGGCGGCCCGCCAGGGTGCGATCGGTCTCGGCCATGGTCGGCAGGTGCAGTTCCGGCTCGGAGCCGTCCAGCCAGAACGAATCCCAGCCCTGGTCCAGCAACTTGCCGCCCAGGTGCGACCAGTAGAGATCGGCCGCCTCGCGGTTGGTGGGGTCGTAGAGCGCCGTTCCGGGGATCAGCCAGCCGCGCGCCTTCATGTCGGCGTACAGGTCGGACGACTTGCTCAGCAGCGGCCACAGGCTGAGCAGGGTGTGGACATGGCGCTGGCGCAAGGCCGCCAGCAGGCCGGGCACGTCCGGATAGGCCGCGGGGCGGAACGGCGGGTCGCCCATGCGGCTCCACCACTTCCAGTCCTGCACCACCACGTCGACCGGCGCGTCGGCCGCGCGGTGCCTGGCCGTGACGTCCAGCAGGTCCTGGGCGCTGTCATAGTGGTCCATCGACTGGAACAGGCCATAGGCCCAGCGCGGGAACAGCGGCGCCTGGCCGGTCAGCCGGCGGTAGGCCCCTATGATGTCGTCGAACTCCGGGCCGTGGATGAACAGGTAGTCGATCGCCTGGGCCGCATCGGCCTGGAGGGTCATCTCGGTGGGAAAGCGATTGTCCATCGTCGAGGCCGCCGCCGTGTTCCACAGCAGGCCGTAGCCCTCCGTCGAGACCATCAGCGGATGGGCGATGTCGGTATTGGCCTGGGCCAGCCGCACGACGCCGCCCTGGTAGTTGAACTGGCCGCCCTGATGCTGGCCCAGGCCGTAGATCCCTTGGCGCAGCACGGGGTGGAAGCGCTCGGTCACCTTGAAGGCGTTCTCGCCGTCCGACAGTTTCACGGGGTCGTAGACCCGAGGCCGCTCGCCCATCTCCTGCAGCAATATGCGGTCGCCCTGCCCCGCGCTTGCGTCCAGGAAGGTCAGGGTCCCATCGGCCAGTGAGATCGACACGCGGAACGCGCCGGTGTCGAGGACCTTGGCGGCGACCGACGCCCCGGCCCCGCCGGCGCCCGCCGCGGTGTTGCTGCCCGTACCGGCCGCCGCGGCGTCGCGCAGGACGAAGGCCTGGGGCGTACAGGCCTTGGCGAACCAGGGCTGGCTCGGCGATGATCCCGACGCCCCGCCGTCCGGACTGGCGACCACCCGCACCACGTCCTCATCGCAGACGGTCACCCGCATCACATCCACGCCGTTGCGCACGACCACGGCGCCGTTCTCCTGGGTGACCGACACGGTCGCGGCCCAGGCAGCGGCGGGCAGGCAGAGCGCCAGGCCCAACGACAGTCGACACGCCATGCGATGCAGCAACGCCGGTCTCCGCTCTCGCCTCCTGGAGACAAGAGCGGCGCCGGTCGGACAAGGACCGGCGCCGCAATAACGGATCATGCGGGAGGAGGCGCAATCACCGTCAGCCGATCGGATCAGTAGGTGTAGCGAACGCCCAGATAGAACTGGCGGCCGCCGATCCGATAGTTCTCGAAGCGCTGGGTCTTGGAGTCCACGTACGAGATGTCCTTTTCGTTGGTCAGGTTCAGGGCGTCGACGCTGAACGACAGCTGGTCGCTGACCTTGTACGAGGCCGAGCCGTCCAGGAACGTGGTCGACAGGTTGCCCTGGACATCCTGGTTGTAGCGGCCGGGCACGGCGGTCAGGTACTTGTCGCGATAGTTCACCGAGATGCGGCCCTGCGCCTTGCCGCGCTCGTAGTAAAGCGTGGCGTTGTAGGCGTTCTTCGACAGGTTCAGCAGCGGCGCGCTGATCGTCTGGGCCCCGGCCGCCGTGCTGGCGAAGTAGTCGATGTCGGAGTCGACATAGGTGTAATTGGCCAGGAGGCCGAAGCCCCGCAGCGCCTCGGGCAGGAAGTCCAGCGGCTGCTGGTAGTTCAGCTCCAGCCCCTTCAGCGGACCGCCAGGGGTGTTGATGACGTTGGTGATGCTGAAGTCGTCGTTGGCGTTGACGCCCGTGCCGTCCAGCAGCGACACCGGCAGGCCGGTCGAGGAATAGGGCGCCACGGTGGTGATGGTCTGCACATAGGTGCTGATCTTCTTGTAGAACAGGCCCGCCGACAGGATCACGCCGGGCTTGGGATACCATTCGACCGAGAAGTCGGCGGTCTTGGCGCGATACGGGTCGAGGTTGGCGTTGCCGGTCGAAACGCTGCGCGAGCCGCCAGCCACCGACACGGTGGTCGCCGCCGCCAGGTTGCCCAGGGCCGGTCGAGCCATCACCTTGGCGGCCGAGAAACGGATCAACAGCTTGTCATTCGGCTCGGCCACCAGGTTCATCGACGGCAGGGTGTCGTCATAGGCGCGCTCGACGGTGGTCTGCACGAAGCCCGCCCGGTTCACCGTGGTCGGCACGTTGGTGTAGAAGGTCGAGGTCTGCCTGGTCTCGACATAGCGCACGCCAAGGTCGCCGCGCACCCGCCAGGTTCCGAGGCCCTGGTCGAAATTGGCCATCAGATAGCCGGTCCTGTCCTCCTCCCGCACCGAGCGGTTCTCGCCGCGCACGCTGGCCACGCTCTGTGACAGGGCGGTCCGGCCGGTATTGCCGTAGATGTCGTAGGCGGCGGCGAAGGCGTCGATGTTCGGCGTCGTCCAGCAGGTCGGGGTCGGGCTGGGGACCTTCATGTTGCCCAGGCCGCAGAACTGCTCGGTCAGGCTCTGGATCGTGTAGCCCGACGGAATGGCCGGGAAATTGGCCTCGCCCAGGGCGTAGCGGTAGGACTGGGCGTTGAAGTCGTACTGTTTCCAGTTGGCGCCGGCGCGGATCGAGAAGCCGTCGCTGAGGGCGTACTTTCCGTTCAGTTGGACGGTCTTGTAGCTGTTGTCGGTGTAGTTGGGGCGCAGACGGATCTCCGGACCAGTGGGGCCCGTGCCGCCCGGCTGGGTCACGGTCGGGCCGAAGTACCACAGGGCCGGATTGGTGACGTCGAAGCCGTAGCTGATGGCCGGCAGGTACTGGCCCTTGGGCCGGATGTCGATCGAATAGCCGTCGACGTTGAAGCGGTCGATCTGGGTGGAAATGTCGTTGAAATTGTCGAAGTCGGAATAGGAATAGCCGACCACGCCGTCGAGGCTGAACTTGTCGCCGAACTTGTGCTCGCCGTTCAGGGTCCATTGGCCGAAGTCGGTCGAGAACACGTCGCGGTTATGCTCCGAGCGCATGTCGACATTGTCGAACAGGCCGTATTGCAGGGTGTTGTCGGCATCCAGGATCATGTCTCGGACCAGCATCTCGGGCTTGCCGCCCTGCGAAGCCCCGCGACTGAAGCCGATGGCCTCCAGGGGCCAGTCGTCGCGGTTGACCTTGTAGCGCGAGAACAGCCCGTCCAGCGTGACCTTGGTGTCCTCGTCCGGCGCCCATTGCAGCGAGCCCGTCAGGCCCAGGCGCTCGGTCTTTCCCAGGCCCTGCACGTAGCGCATGAAGCGCGGATAGTAGGTCGTGGGCGCGCTGGCCAGGTTGTAGATCTCGGTGGCGTGGGCGAACTCCGCGGCCGGCACGTCGCAGAGGCCGCCCGTGCCGGTGGTCGGCCGGCACCAGCCGCCATCGCCCGTGCCCTGGTTCCACAGGCCCGAACTGGACTGCTGGAAGTTCACCGCCGTCTTCGAATAGGCGATCGAGAATAGCGCGCCCAGCTTGTCGTCGGCGAAGGTGTTGCTGACCAGCAGGGCCAGGCGCGGGCGGGTCTTCTCGGTCTGGTCGTTGTAGCCGGCCTGGGCCGAGGCGGCGAGCTTGAAGCCCTTGTAGTCGAACGGATGGCCGGTGGTCAGGTCGACCGTCGCGCCCAGCGACCCCTCCTCCACGTCGGCCGACGGCGTCTTGCGCACGTCGATGCGGTTGAAGAGTTCGGAGGCGAAGACGTTGAAGTCGAAGCCCCGGCCGCGGTTGGCGCCGCCATAGCCGTCGGTGGAGGCCTGGGCCTCCATGCCGTTGATCCGCACGCGGGTGAAGTCGGGCCCCAGACCCCGCACCGACAGCGCCCGTCCCTCGCCCTGATCGCGGCTGATCGCGACGCCGGGAATGCGCTGGATCGACTCGGCCAGGTTGTTGTCGGGGAACTTGGCGATGTCCTCGGCGAGGATCGAGTCGACCACGCCGGTGTTGCTGCGCTTCAGCTCCAGCGCCCGCTGCAGGCTGTTGCGAAAGCCGGTGACGACGACCTCGGTCACGGCGTCGGCAGGGACGTCCTGGGCCTGGACCAGCGGGGCCTCGGCGGCCGGGGCGGGCTGGCCGCTGGCGGTGGTCATGGCCTCGCCGGCCTGGGCGACGTCGCCCAGGGCCAGGACCAGCGCCAGGGTGGAAACGCCGCCGATCAGGCGCGCGTGAACCTTATCGATCATTCGTTTCCCCTCTCCTGGCGGTCGGCGCCGCGCGTTCTAAGGCGTGCTTCTGCGAGCACGTGGAGTGATCATTATACCAGTTGAGAGTCTTGGCAAGGCGCGAGGGGAAACCGGTTACCGGGTTTCCTGACGTTGCAGCGTCACCGGTCCCAGCAATCCGGACGGCGACAGGGGCGACGAGGGCTCGAACGGCTGGATGGGCGCGAAGGTGTGTTTCCGAGCCCCGGGCTGCAGGTCGCCGATCATCCGGTTGGCCCAGAAGTTCACGACCCTGACCTCCAGCCTGTTCTCGCCTGGCTTGATCTGATCGGTGACGTCGACGGCGAACGGCGGCTTCCATAGCACGGGCAGGACCTTGCCGTTCAGGGTGACGGTGGCGAACTCGCGCACCTCGCCCAGGTCCAGCGACAGGCGCGCGCCGGAACCGAGCCAGGCCCTGGGAACGGTCAGGGTCTTCTCGTAGGTGGCCGCGCCGGAGAAGTAACGGACGCCGGGGTCCGGCTGCTCGGCCCAGGAGCCCAGGGCGTCCAAGGTGATGGACGCCGGCGCGTCGAGGCCGGGCGCGAACCGGACGGTCCACGGTCCATCGATCCGCGCGAGGGTGGTGGCGGTCCGGACGGGCGCGGGACGGCTGGCGGTCTTCGCCGGCTGGCGGAAGACCACGAACACGGCGTCGCTGGGGCCCAGGGCCAGAGGGACACGTGTGCGCGAACCGTCGATCGCATAGCCGGCTGGGGCCGCCGCGCCGGTGTCAGCTCGCCAGATCTCCGGGGCCTTCCCGGCGACGCGGAAGTCGAGGTCGGCCTCGACCCTCTTGCCGGAGGTGTTGGCGACGAAGAACAGTTCGCCGTCGTCGAGGACCCGGCGCGTCCAGACCAGGCTGCCGCTGGGCGACCGCACCGCCGGCGCGATCCCGGCCCCTGCCAGGATCTGGCCGACCTCGCCCGAGCGCACCCGTCCTCCGCCCCACAGCCGGTCGGCCAGCCCGCGCCACTCGGCGTCGGCGGCCATCCCGCCCGACAGGCTGGGCGAGCCCACCGGCCGCTCGCCGATCACCAGGGCGCCGGCCGCCGCCAAGGCGTCCAGCTTGCGCAACACCGGCAGGCTCAGCCGATCGATGCGCCGCGGAAGAACCAGGGCGCGATAGCTGACGCCCGACGGCAGGATCAGCCGCCCGCCCGCCACCGACAGTCGCTGGATCAGGCTCTCCGCATCCAGATAGTCGAAGTCGTAGCCCGCCGGCAGGCTCGCCTTCCCGCCCTCCAGCAGCGGCAGGCCGGCCGCCGCGCCCTCGCCGTAGAAATAGGCGACGTCGGCGCCCGGGCGACCCTGGCGCAGCATCCAGGCGCTGCGGGACAGGTAGTCGGTCCAGGCCCGCATCTCGCCCTCGGCCCAGGTCTCGTTGCGCGACAGGTGCTGGCCATACTGGCGCAGGGTCATGCCCGGCCTGCGGTCCAGGAACGGCTGGTGGGCCGAGGTGTGCAGCACGAAGTGGTTGACGCCCTCGGCCATGTAGCGGTCGACGATGGGCTTGGCCTGCCAGGGACCGGTCCGCCAGGGCTCCTCGCCCATGGTGGTCAGGGCCTCGGCGCCGACCAGCGGCTTGCCGTAGACGTGGGCGGCCGAGGCGGCCTCGCGGATGTCGGCCAGATGCGCGGCCGGCGGCGGCTTGTCCTTGGCGTAGACCCAGAACTCGCCCATCGGCAGGTCGGCCCGGCCCTTGGCCTGCAGGCCGTCGGCGGTGGTCGGCAGATCGACGCCCGGCGCCTCGGCGGCGTAGGTCAGGCCCTCGCCGTGCAGGACCCTGGCGATCTCTTCGAAATGATGCTCGGTCAGCAGGTCGGCCAGGGTGCGGCGGTAGTCCCAGAGGAAGCGCTCGGTGCGGGCCGCGTCGTCCACCACCCGCCCGGTCAGGGCCGGCAGCCACGGCGTCAGGTCGTAGCCGCGCCGCCTGGCGAACTCGGTCGGCATGGCCTCGGTCCAGTTGGCCTGCCCCGCCTCCCAGCTGTCGGTGATCAGGAAGCCCAACCCGCCCCTTCGCGCCTTGGGGCCGTACAGCTCACCGAGTTCGGCCTTCAGCGGGTCCAGCAGGCCGTGCATATGGGCCCGCACATGGTCGGCGTTCAGCTTGTCGACCTCCAGGCCCAGGCTCTCGGCCGAGGCGGGCGTGTCGCGGCGGCCGGTCAGGGACCAGCCCAGGCGCAGCACGCGCCAGCGGCCTGGCGGCGGCGACCAGTCCAGCGTTCCGTCAGCGCGAAGGCGGTCGGTCAGGTCCAGTACGCCTTCCGCCGGGATCCCCTGCCCTCCGGCCGGCGTGGCGACGGCCTCGTAGTCGTCCAGCACGCCCCAGCCGGCCTTGTCCTCGAAGCGATTGACGCGGGGGTCGGCGTGCGGGGCGAACTCGGTGACCGCGACCGGCTTGTCCGCCTCCAGGCGCAAGCGGAAGACGTGCCCCGTCGCGGCGGGGAAGGCGAAGGTGCGGACCGGCAGGCCCTGGCGCGCCTCGCCCGGCAGCACGGCCAGCGGACGAAACGCCACGCCGTCGTCGCTGGCCTCGACCACGCCCTTCGGCATGGCGCCCTCGACCCCGACCGTCACCGCCCGCAGCGTCACCGGCTTGGCGAAACGCAGCGTTAGCCAGCCCTGCGCCGCCAGAGGCGCCAGGGCCGGCGCGGCATAGGCGCCGTCCGACAGGCGCGCGGCGTCGACCACGCCGGCGCTGGACGCCGCCGCCGGCCCGACGGCCGCCGCCTCGTCCGGCGTCAGTCGCCAGGCCACGACCTTGACGTCGCGATAGAGCCGCGGCTCGGCGAAGCGGGCGTTGATCGGCAGGTCCTGGAACGGTCCGCTGACCCCGGGCGGCGGGGGCAGGCGGTGCGGCCCCCGGCCCGACAGCGTCGTCTCGCTCCAGACCAGCTTCTTCATGGCCTGCTGCGGCGTCACCCAGGGACCGCCGGTCTCGCTCCAGCCGCCGCCGGCCGCCAGGCCGAAGTCGAGACCCAGCGCCCGGGACCGCTCGGCGGTGTAGCGGACCATCGCCTTCCATTCGGGCGAGCCATAGCCGACCCGATGCTCGACATATTGCGGGATCGGCGGCGAGCCGAAGCCGATGTCGAACAGGATCGGCCCGCCGATCCCGGCGCGCTTCATCCAGTCCAGGTCGAGACGGACGCCTTCCTGGGTGACGTTGCCGTTGATCCATTGCCAGAAGACCTGGGGCCGCGTGGCGGCGGGCGGCGTCTCGAAACCGGCGCGGAGCGCGTCTTCGGCTTGGGCGGTCGAGGGAGCGAGACAGGCGCTCGCCAGCATCGTCGCCAGGCCGAAACTGATCCCACGCCCCGCCATGCGTTGTCCCTGTCATTTCGCCTGAGGCGCCACCATAGCCGCGGGCGCTGAAAGCGAAAGCTGGTATGATGATTATATCAGATCGCCTTCGCGCAACGCTTGTTGCGAGCCCCGCCCTAGATCTCCGCCGGCAGCTTCAGGAACATCTCCGGCTTGAGCGCGGCGGGCGTGAAGCGGGCCTGGCGGATCGCGCCCTTGAAGTAGTCGACCCGGTTCATCCGCACGCCGACAGAGGCCCGCCCGGGGCCTTGCGGGGTGAAGGCGATCTTCGCCTCGCCCTGCAGCTGGCCGTCGACATAGGCGCGGTAGGTCTCGCCGTCATAGGTCTGGGCCACGTGGCGCCAGCGGCCGACCGGAAACAGCTTGTCGGGAGCGACCAGGGTCTGCTTGTAGCCCGGCCCGTTGACGAAGGCGTCGAGGTACCACTGGTCCCCGACCACGCGCAGCTCGAACAGCATCCGGGTGTTGGACGGCGTGGCGGGCGCGGGGACCGGCTCGTCGGAAGCCAGGTGGAACCAACGCTGGGCGAACACGCCGCCGTCGGGCCGGATGAAGGCCTCGAAGGTGAAGGTGGCGGCGCCCGCCAGGGGATGGCGGTCGATGAACAGGGCGTCGTCGACGCCGTCGAACAGCACCGCCTTGCCCAGCGGCGTGTCGATCACGGTCGGCGCGCCCTCGACACGGGTCGCTTCGCCGCCGATGCGGTCCAGGCAGTCGAAGGTCCAGACGACGGCGGCAGGCTTGGCGGCGGCGGACTTGGCGGCGGCGAGGGCGGGCCCGGCGGCCAGACTGGCGGCGGCGCCAAGCAGAAGGTCGCGGCGGATCACTGCGCTATTGGCCATCTTCAGAACCCCGTCCAGCCGTCGAGCACCGTGGAGACCGTATAGGCGCGCGCCTGCGCCGTCGTCAGCTGGCGACGACGCCTGGACGCCCGGCCCGCGCCCGGTCCATGGCTGGCGTATTCGAACAAACGCGCATCCTCCGGCTCCAGCATGGCGCGGCGACCGCCTTTCAGATTGTAGTGCATCGGATACCAGCCCTCGGGCACGATGTGGTCGTCCATCCAGCAGCGGACGAAGGCTGCCTGCCCGACCGCGTCGGGATTGCCGTAGCGGCCGTCCGGGAAGGTCATGGTGTGACGCCAGGGCCGGCCCAGGGCCATGGTGTGATCGGGCATGTCGGCGTCGCGGGTCAGGCGGCAGTCCAGGAACACCAGGCCGAACCGCTGATGACGATCGGTGTCGGGCGCGGCGATGAAGCCATGGAAATCCTTGCCCGGCCGGGTGCGCGCGCGGATCTCGCAACGATCGAACACCGCCCGGCCGGCGCCATAGATGAAGTCGACGCAGCCGCTGACATAGCAGCGCCGGAACAGGCTGCGGCCGGCGTCGGTGAACAGGGTGTCCTGCCAGCCGGTCAGAGCCACGTCCTCGAAATAGGCCTTGTCCGAGCCCTTGCCCAGCTTCAGGGCCGTGGCCTGGGCGCCGCTGGCGCCGGTGCGGTCGTAGTCGACCTCGGCCGGCATGTGACCCGGATAGTCGAAGTCGTTGGCGATCGTCAGCCGCTCGGCCCGGAAGCCGGGCGCGGTGACCGTGACGGTGGCGATTTCGGCCGGACCGCCGGGGCGGTTTCGGCCGGCGGCGTATTCGTTGAACACGATGACGCTGGCCGTCCGTCCCTCGCCGATCAGGTGGACGTTGGGGCGGGTGACCGCAACCTGCTCGCGCCAGGTTCCGGCCGGGACCAGGATGCGGAACGGCCGGGCGCCATCGGCGGGCGCGGCGTCCAGTGCGGCGGCCAGGGTGGGGAAACCCTTGGCGCCGCCTCGATCCCGGCCCTCGCGGTCGAGCACCGCGTCGAACGCCGGTCGGGACGCGGCGCGAGCCGGCCCGACGGCCAGGGCGGCCAGGGCCCCGCCGGCGAACAGCACGGTCCGGCGATCATGAAGCATCGACATCAGCGATCCCCAGGGACGCCGGGGCGCGGCCAAGGCCGCGTCCCGGCCGTCATCAGAACGTGTAGCGGAAGCCGACGAAGAACTCGCGGCCGGTCTCATGATAGAACGACACCAGCTGGCTGGAGTCATAGTACTGGTCCTGGATCTCGTTGGTCAGGTTCACCGCCTCGAAGGTGAAAGCCAGATTCTTGGTCCAGTTGTAGGTGGCCGAGGCGTCGATGTTCATCGTCGCCTTGGTGCCCTCGACGTCCGAGCCATTCCGACCGGGGATCTGCGTCAGGTACTTGCTGCGATAGGCCGCCGAGACCCGGCTGCTGAACTTGGAGTCCTCGTAATAGAGCGTGGCGTTGTACGAGGTCTTCGACAGGTTGGTCAGCTGGCCCTTGGCCGCCACCGCGCCGGTCGAGGTCAGGTAGGTGACCTCCGAGGTGACCCGGGTGATGTTGCCCAGGAAGCCGAACTTGTCGAACGGCGCCGGCAGGAAGGTGAAGGGCTGCTGGTAGTTCAGCTCGATCCCCTTGAGCGGACCGCCGGGGGTGTTGATCGAGGTGCTGAACTGCCAGACCGGCAGGTCGGGCGAGCAGCCCGGCGTCGTGCCGCAGGCGGCGACCGCGGCGCTGTCGGGCAGGCCGAACGGATTCTTGTCGAACGTCGACAGGGCCGAGGTGTAGCTCTGCACGAAGGTCGAGATGTCCTTGTAGAAGAACGCCGTCGACAGCAGGGCCTGGGGCTGGAAGTACCATTCGAACGCCAGGTCGTAGGTCTTGGCGCGATACGGATCCAGGAAGGGGTTGCCCGAACTGACGGTCTTGGTGCTGCCCGTGCTGATGTTGACCCCCGGGGTCAGCGAGCCGAGGTTCGGCCGCGACATGACCTTGGCCGCGCCGAAGCGGATCAGGACGTCTTCGGTCGGCTCGATCACCAGGTTCAGGGCCGGCAGGAAGTCGTTGTAGCTGCGCGTGGCGGTCGAGGCCGAGATGGTCTGGTAGTTCACGCCGTTGACCGTGGACGGCACGACGCCGTAGCCCAGCGACTTTTGGCGGGTCTGCACGTAGCGGAAGCCCAGGTCGCCACGCACCGGCACGCCCCAGGCGCTGAAGTTGAAGTCGCCCTGCAGGTAGCCCGTCGTATCCCATTCGTTGACGGTGTAGTTGCTGCCCAGGCTGGGCTCGACGCCCAGATTGTACATGCCGCAGCCGGTGGTGAAGCAGGTGGTGGCGAACGGGCTGCGCCACACCGTGCCCGGGGTCGTGGTGACGGCGCTGTTGTAGCTGGGATCGTTCATGTGCAGCGCGGTGATGGCCGCGTTCAGGTCGGGCGTGATCCATGAGCTGACGTTGCCGGCCGGCAGGCTCAGGCTCGAGAAGTCGATGGTCTGGGCGTAGGACGAACGCGGGATGTTGCGCAGCGCCGCCAGGGTCACGGGATTGATGTTGGCGGTGGTGCCATTCGAGCGGGCCAGGGCGACGCTGTCGGTCTCGTAGGCCTTGTAGGCCAGACCGCCCTTGATCTTCAGATTGTCGTTCCAGTCATAGGCGCCGTCCAGCTGGGCGGTCTTGTAGCTGTTGTCGACGAAGCCCTGGACCATGCGGATCTCCGCCAGGGTCCAGGCGTCGGCGTTGGCGGTGTCGCCCGTGCCGTAGGTGATGGTCGGGTAATCGTCGCCGCGGCTGTAGTCGTAGCTGTAGCCTTGGACGTTGTACTGGTCCCACTGGACGGTGTTCTGGACCGGGTTCTTGAACTCCGACTTGGAATAGCCCAGCACGCCGTGGATCTTGAACCGGTCGGTCAGCTGGTGTTCCCCGTCGAGGGTGAACTGCTTGAACTCCGTCTCCAGCTCGTCGTGGCGCTGCTCGGTCTTCAGGTCGATGTTGTTGAACGTGCCCTTGGTCATCACCGGAAAACCGGTGCGCGGCGTGGCGATGGTGTAGTCCACCACGTCGACCTGATTGATGCCGCACGAGGCCGGCGAACTGGCCGTGCAGGCGCCGGCGGTCTGGGGCGTGAAGGTCTCCAGGAAGTCCTCGTTACGCTGGCCCTTGAAGTCGGCGTACAGCATGTCGAACGTGAACAGCGTCTTGTCGCTGGGGGCCCATTGCAGCGAGCCGGTCGCGCCCAGGCGCTCCTGCTTGTTCTTGTACCAGTCGAAGCGTGGGATGCGGGGGTGGACGGCGGCGTTGGCCTCGGCGCAGGCGGCGGCGTTGGTCGCGCAGGTCACCCCCTTCACGCTACGAAAGCCGGGGGCGGCGGCCGTGCCGGTCTGCCAGCGTACGGTGCTCGTGCCCTCGTCCAGCAACTCGCGCTTGGAATAGGCGATTGAGAACAGCGCCCCGAGGGTGTCGTCGCGCCAGGTGTTGGAGATCAGGGCCGCGGCGCGCGGATTATATTTGTCGGCCAGGTCGTTGTAGCCCTCCTTGCCCGAGACCGCGAAGTTGAAGCCGCGCTTGTCGAACGGCCGAGCCGTGCGCAGGTCCACCGTCGCGCCCAGCGAGCCTTCCTCGGTCTCGGCCGAGGCGGTCTTCTGCACCGTGATGCGGTTGAACAGGTCCGAGGCGAAGACGTTGAAGTCGAACGAACGGCCGCGGTTGGTGCCGCCCGAGGCGTCGGTGCCGCCGGAGGTGCTCAGCGCCTCCATGCCGTTGATCCGCACCCGGGTGAACTGGGCGCCCAGGCCGCGCACCGAGATCTGCCGCCCCTCGCCGGCGTCGCGCGAGATCGCCACGCCCGGGATGCGCTGGATGGATTCGGACAGGTTCAGGTCGGGGAACTTGGCCATGTCCTCGGCGTAGATGGCGTCGACCGCCGCCGCCGAGGTGCGCTTGACGTTCAGCGCCTGGGCCAGGCTGTTGCGAAAGCCGGTGACGACGACGGCCTCGACGGTGCTGTCCTCCGCGGGAGGTGGCGGGGTCTGGGCCTGGGCGTGGGCCGTCCCGCCGATCGCCAGCAGCAGGCCAAGGCTGGCGCCGCCGCAGAACAGGCGCGCGCGAAAGGAGCCGGATGATTTCCGCATGGTCGTCCCTCCCAGGATTTTCGGCGTCGTTTATGACACCGGTATCATTGTTCCCGCATGTTGCGATTGCTTTCCATATTTTTCAAGACGAAAGCGGGCGGGCCAGGATCCGATCCCGCAAACGGCCCCTATAGCCACGCTTGGGCGCCGATGGTCTCGACAGCAGGCGGTGCGGTTTGCTGTTGTTTATTTTCGACAAGTCGCGACACCGGCGAGGCCGATCCAGACGACCTCGACAAACGCGGTCGAAAGTCTCGCGCGGCGTCCGGATCGGCTTTGCCAACTACCATTTTATGGCATAGAAATCCATATAATGAAAATGACACCGGTTGCAGTGGCGTTTTGCGGAGGAAAATCGTGATATTCCAACCCCTCTCGCCCCTGGCCCGAATTCTGGCCGCGTCCCTGGCGACTGCGAGCTTGGCTACGGGGCTCTCGGCCCACGCCGTCGCCGCCGCGCCGAAACCTTCCGCCGCCGCCAAGTCCGCCGCCATCCCGTCCCCTGACGGGGTGCTGGCGGTGCTGAACCGCGCCAACGCCGCCCAGATCCAGGCCATGCGCGCCGAGCCGATCCCCGTCTCGACGGGCGGCGCGGTGCGCGAGATGTCGTCCAACTGGGTGTCGGCCACCTACTATGTCGGCGCGGCGCGGCTGGCGCGGGTGACCAACGACCGTGACACCCTGGTCTTCCTCAGTGAGGCGGCCGAGCACTTCAACTACGGCCTGCGCGGCGCGCGATCGCCCAAGCTGATGCTGAACGCCGACGAATGGGCGATCGGCGACCTGTACGAAGAGCTCTACGCCCGTCGGAAACAGCCCGGGGTAATCATGCCGTTGCACCAGCGGCTGGACTGGTCGGTCCAGCACCTGACCCGCACGCCGATCCCCCAACACCTGGTCTGGTGGTGGAGCGACGCCCTGTTCATGGCCCCGCCGGTTCTGGCGCGGATGAGCGCCCAGACCGGCGACAGGACCTATCTGGACGCCATGGACAAGCAGTGGTGGCGCACCTTCGCCCGCCTCTACGATCCGGACGAGAGCCTGTACTTCCGCGACGAGCGCTTCATCGAGCGGCGCGACGACCAGGGCCGCAAGCTGTTCTGGTCGCGCGGCAACGGCTGGGTCATGGCCGGCATGGCCCGCGTGCTGGAGTCCATGCCGGCCGACTACGGCTCGCGCCCCCGCTATCTGACGACCTTCCAGGCCATGGCCAAGCGGGTGGCCAGCCTGCAGCGGGCCGACGGCCTGTGGGCCTCCAGCCTGATGCAGCCGGACCTGTTCCCCGAAGCCGAGACCTCGGGCTCGGCGTTCTTCGTCTACGCCCTGGCCTGGGGGATCAATCACGGCGTGCTCGACCGGGCGACCTACCTGCCCCACGTGACCAGGGGCTGGGCGGCGCTGGAGGCCCAGGTCCTGCCGAGCGGCATGATCGGCGCGGTCCAGAAGACCGGCGACCAGCCCGTCACCACCGCCCCCGGCGACATCGGCCCTTACGGCACGGGCGCGTTCCTGCTGGCCGGGATCGAGGTCATGAACCTGGGCAAGCCATCGACGGCCCTGCCCCTGGCCGAGCCCGCCCCGGACGCCCCGGACTTCATCGTCGCCACTACACCGACCCCCGCCCTGCCCCGGACCGTGCAAGGCTCGCCGGAGGAGACCGCCCGGCACGCCGCCGAGATGAAGGCCGTGGCCGCCCTGGCCTATGACCCGGCCATCGAGGGGCCAGGCCTGGCGCCGGCCACCGTCCCGCCCGCCGCGCCGGGCCAACCGACGCCGCCGAAGATGATCTACCGGATGGCGCCGCCGCCGGCCGGCCAGGACAGGCCGCGCGCCACCGTCCGCTATGCGCCCGAGCGCCTGGACGACATCCTGTGGGAGAACGACCGCACGGCCCACCGCATCTACGGTCCGGCGCTGGAACTGGCCGAGCCGCCCTCGACCTCGGGGATCGACGCCTGGGGCAAGAGCGTCCGCTACCCGTTCATGACCCGACAGCTGCGGACCGGCGACCAGCACGCCTATCACGGCGAAGGCATCGACTATTACAATGTCGGGACCTTCCGCGGCGCCGGCGGCCTGGGCGTCTGGGACGGCGGCAAGCTGTGGGTGTCGCGCAACTGGAAGTCCTACAAGATCCTCAAGGACGGACCGGACGTCGCCTCGTTCAAGGTCGACTACGCGCCTTGGCGGGCCGGGGCGGCGCGCAAGGTCTGGGAAAGCCGCACGTTCACCCTGCCGATGGGGACCAACTTCACGCGGCTGGTCTCGACCTTCCAGTCCGACAGGAAGGGCCCGCTGACCGTGGCCGTGGGGATCACCAAGAAGCCCACCGCCAAGACCCCGGGCGCGTTCTCGCTCGACAAGGCCAAGGGCGTGGCGACCTTCTGGGACGTCACCGACCCGGACAAGGGAACCATGGGCCTGGCCCTGCTGCTGGACCCCAGGCAGATCGTCGACGTGGTCGAGACCGACAGCGACTGGCTGGTGCTGCTGAAGGTCAGTCCCGACAAGCCGTTCGTCTACTATATGGGCGCGGCCTGGGACAAAGGCCTGGACTTCCATTCGCGCGCCGAATGGGAGGCTTATGTCCAGGCCCAGAAGCCGTCGTTCGACCCGGCGAAATAGCCGATGGCCGCCGCTCGCTCCCGGTCTGGCCTGGACCGCCGTCAGGTGCTGACGGCCGCCGGCCTGGGCGCAGGCGTGTCGGCGACCGCGGCCCAGGCCGCGACGCCGCAGGTCCGGGTTGCGGCGCCGCGGGTCGATTCCCTGGAAAACCCGCTGGGCCTGGACAATCGAAGGCCGCGGTTCTCCTGGACCCTCGAGGCCGGCGCGGCGCGCGACGTCAAGCAGACCGTCTATCGTGTGACCGTGGCCAGCAACCCCGAGGCGTTGCGCGCCGGCGGTCCGTTGCTGTGGGACAGCGGCAAGATCGCTTCGGATCGCTCGCTCGACATCGCCTATGAAGGTCCGCCCCTGGCGTCCGGCCAGCGCTGCTGGTGGCGGGTCGAGGCCTGGGTCCAGGACGATCGGCCCGCGCGGCCCAGCGCTCCGGCCTGGTGGGAGATGGCCCTGCTGGACCCCGACGACTGGACCGCCGGCTGGCTGGAGGCCGAACCCGAGGCCATGCGCCAGGAGCGGTTGGAGGGCGTCCACTGGGTCTGGGGCGAGACCGATGACGCCGGCCCGCGCCGGTTCCGCTGGCGTTTCGAGCTGCCCGAAGGGGTCAAGGCCGCGCGGGTCACGGTCTCGGCTAAGGACAGCCTGGCGGGCCTGTGGCTGGACGGCGTGTCGCTGATCAGGCCGGGCGACCGCACCGCCTGGGGCCAGGGCCCCAGCTTCGCCCTGCCCGACCTTTCGCCGGGCGCGCACGTCCTGGCTGTCGAGGTCGGGCTGCGTCTTGACGAGCCACGCCCGGTGATCGGCGGCGCCCTGGCGGCCATGCTGCGCCTGACCCTGGCCGACGGCCGCGAGGTCCGCGTCCACGCCAAGGACGGCTGGCGCACGACGCTCGATGCGCCCGAGGCCTGGCAGGCAAGGGCCCATGACGACTCCGCCTGGTCCAAGGCCAGGCCGGCGCGGATCGTCCCGCCCTGCCATCCTTGGGTCACCGGACCGGCGGTGCAGTTGCGGCGCGCCTTCCGGCTGGACAAGCCCGTGGCCCGGGCCCGGCTCTACGCCACGGCCCTGGGCGGCTACGAGGCGCGGCTGAACGGTCGCAAGGTCGGCGACGGCGTGCTGGCGCCGGAATCCACCGACTTCCGCACCCGTGCGCTCTACCGGACCTATGAGGTCACCGGCCTGCTGCGGACGGGCGACAACGTGCTTGGCGCGATCGTCGGCGACGGCTGGTTCGCCAGCCCGTTCGGCTTCCTGGACATGCGCTACGCCTTCGGCCCGCCGCCGCGCCGGTTCTCGGCCCTGCTCGACGTCGAGCACAAGGACGGGACGCGCACGCGGATCGAGACCGACGGCCAGGGCTGGCGGCTGGCGGCCTCGCCGGTCGTGCTGTCCGAGATCTATGACGGCGAGACCTATGACGCGCGCCTCGAACAGGCCGGCTGGGACGCACCCGGTTTCGACGACGAAGGTTGGTCCGCCGCGCGGTTGGGCGAGACGCCGCCATGCCGCCTGGCCGCCCACGTCGCCCCGCCGATCCGGCCGATCCAGACCGTCAAGATCCGCAAGGTCAGCGAGCCCGCGCCCGGCGTGCGCATCCTCGACTTCGGCCAGAACGTCGCCGGCTGGTGCCGGATCAAGGTCAAGGGGCCGGCCGGAACCGCCGTCACGCTGCGCTTCGCCGAGGCCCTACGGCCGGACGGGACGCTGAACACCACCTCGAACCGTCGAGCGCTGCAGACCGACACCTACATCCTGCGCGGCGATCCGGCCGGCGAGACCTTCGAGCCGCGCTTCACCTTCCACGGCTTCCGCTATGTGGAGGTCACCGGCTGGCCCGGCGCGTTCTCGGCCGAAGCCGTCGAGGGCGTGGTGCTGCACAGCGATGCGGCCCTCTCCGGCGCGGCGCGGATCGACCATCCGCTGATCCAGGCGATCTGGCGCAACACGCTGTGGAGCCAGCGCGGCAACTTTCTGGGCGTGCCCACCGACTGCCCGCAGCGCGACGAGCGCATGGGCTGGACCGGCGACGCCCAGATCTTCTGGGACGCGGCGGCCTTCAACATGGACGTCGACGCCTTCACCCGGCGGTTCATGGGCGACATCCGCGCCGGCCAGTCGGCGACCGGCGAGATGCCCGACACCGCGCCGTTCTGGGCCCTGGGCCAGAACACCCCCGGCTGGGCCGACGCGGCCGTCATCCTACCCTGGACGGTCTGGCGGCGGTACGGCGACACCGCCGTGATCGACGAGAACTGGGCGGCCATGGACCGCTGGAGCCGTCGGCTGCTGGAGACCAATCCCGACCACGTCTGGCGCAACGGCCGGGGCATGGACTACGGCGACTGGCTGTCGGTGGACGCCAGGAGCCGCGCGGACGTCACCACGCCCAAGACCCTGGTCTCGACCGCCTACTGGGCCTGGTCCACCGACCTGCTGGCCCAGATGGCCCAGGCCAGCGGACGGACCGCCGACGCCGCAAGGCTGGAAGCCCTCCACGCGGCTATCAAAGAGGCCTTCGTCCGCGAATTCGTGCGGCCCGACGGCGGCGTGGGCAATGACAGCCAGACCAGTCACATCCTGGCCCTGCGCTTCGGCCTGGTCCCACCCGCCCTTCGCGCCGCCTCGGCTGGCCGGCTGGCGGCCGACATCCGGCGGCGTGGGACCAAGCTGTCGACCGGCTTCATCGGCACGCCCTACATCCTCGACGCCCTGGCCGACCACGGCCACGCCGACCTCGCCTACGGCCTGCTGCTGCAGACCGACCTGCCATCCTGGGGCTACCAGGTCCGCCAGGGGGCGACGACGGTGTTCGAGCGCTGGGACGGGATCAAGGACGGCGTCGTCACGGGCTCGCTGAACCACTATGCGTTCGGGGCGGTGTGCGGCTTCCTCTGGCGACGGGTGATCGGCATCGACGCCCTGGAGCCCGGCTTCAAGACCATCGCCTTCCGGCCGCTGGTCGATCCGCGCCTGCCGGGCGCGGCGGGGACTTACGAGTCAGCGATGGGTCGGATCGCCTGCGCCTGGCGCCGCACCGGCGACGGCCTGGCCGTCGACGTCACCGTGCCCGCCAACGCCACGGCTCGGGTCCACCTGCCGGCCCTGCCCGGCGCGACCGTTCGCGAGGGCCGGCGCGCGATCACCTCGCTCCAGCGCACGGAAACCGAAGCGATCGTCCAGGTCGGCTCCGGCTCCTACGCCTTCACCGTCACCGCCTAGTTCGCGGAGTTCCAAAGATGCACCGACGCGCCCTCCTCCAGCTTGGCCTGGTCTCCACCGCCGCCCCGACCCTGGCCTTGGCCGCCTCGCGCGCCGTCGAGGCCAACGCCCACGGGGCGGTCGGCGACGGCAGGACGCTGAACACCCGGGCCATCCAGGCGGCCATCGACGCGGCGGCCAAGACGGGCGGAACCGTCGCCTTCAAACCCGGCGTCTATCGGACCGGATCGCTGTTCCTGAAGTCCGGCGTCACCCTGCGGCTGGACAAGGGTGTGACGATCCTTGGCTCGCAGGACCTGGCCGACTATCCCGAGCTGCCGACCCGCGTGGCGGGGATCGAGCTGACCTGGCCGGCGGCCCTGATCAATGTCTACAAGCAGAAGAACGTCCGCATCGTCGGCGACGGGACCATCGACGGCGACGGCAAGGTGTTCTGGGACAGCTACTGGGCCCTGCGCCGCCGGTACGATCCCAAGGGCCTGCGCTGGGCCGCCGACTATGACTGCAAGCGGCCGCGCCTGATCCAGATCTTCGACTCCGAAGCGGTCGAGCTGGCCGGGCCGCGCCTGCGCCGCGCCGGCTTCTGGACCGTGCATGTCTGCTACTCGCACGACATCCACGTCGCCGACCTGAACATCCGCAACAACGAGGGTGGGCGCGGCCCCTCGACCGACGGCGTCGACATCGACTCCTCGCACGACGTGCTGGTCGAGCGGATCGACGTGGCCTGCAACGACGACGCCCTGTGCCTCAAGGCCGGCCGCGACGCCGACGGCCTGCGGGTGGCGCGGCCGACCTACAATGTCACGATCCGCGACTGCGTGATCCGCGACGCCTCGGCCGGGATCACCTTCGGCAGCGAGACCTCGGGCGGTTTCCACGACATCAAGGTCTCGGGCCTGACCGTGCTGCATCCCACCCCGGTCGGCATCCTGTTCAAGTCGGCCCATACCCGCGGCGGGGTGATCCGCGACATCGATATCCGCGACCTGCACCTGCAGGACGTGTTCACGGTGTTCCGGGTGAACCTGAACTGGAACCCCAGCTACAGCTACGCGACCATCCCCGAGGGCATGACGAACGTGCCGGACTACTGGCGGGTGATGACCCAGCCCGTGCCGCCCGAGCGCGGCCGCGCCCATCTCAGCGACGTGCGGGTCAGCGACATCAAGGCGATCGGCGCCAAGACCGCCTTCGAGGTCGCCGCCTTCCCCGAGGCGCCGTTGGAGCGGTTCGCGTTCGACAACCTGCACCTCGACGCCCAGGCCGGCGGCAAAATCGCCAACGCCAAGGACTGGACGTTCAGGCGCACCCTGGTCGACACCCTGGACGGCAAGGCGCCGGAGGTGGCGGACTCGTCCGGCGTGGTCGAGCTGGAGCCTCGTCCGGCGGCCTGAGACCGCTCTTGGCGGACACGGTTCTTCGACCTCGGCCCTTCGCGGGCGAGTGGGTGGGGAGGCGCGGAGCGGTCCGGGCCTGGCCCGGATGACCGTGGGTATTGAGTGTGCGTTTCGGCTAGACCAGTCCGCTCCGCGAAACCGTTCTTCTCAAGGGACGACGACTGAGGGCCTGTTTCATCCCGGTCGGCGTTCCCCCTCGGGCGGGCAGGATCAAAGTCGCCCGGAAGGGGCCGTCGGCGACTCCGACTGATCCTCGAACAGGCCGGTTTGAACTCCCAGCCCCGTCGACCCGCCTGTCCCGCCATCGCCCCCGACAAGCCTTGGAGCCTTCTGAGCCCCGCCGCCCGCCGCGATCCGATCGCCAGGCCCAGGCGGCCCCGCTCGGTTCCACCCCCATCGCCTGCTTGGGCCGGTACCAAGAGCCCTCCCCGCGATGGAGACACGCTGACTATTTTTCAGGGCCTTGAGATCGTTGATGTTCTTTGCGCCGACGACGGGGATGGAACGGCGTCTATCCCCATGGCCGTCGTCATTCCCGCCCGGAAACCCCGGGGATGCACCCTTGCCGGCAAACCCAGTCGCCGGTGCAGGCAGCGGACCTGCCGATGGTCTGCAAGGGGTGGATGCCGGACCCTCTTCTAGCATAGTTTGCCGCATGGCTTTCACCATTGGCTCACCCCCAAGCGCACCGAGCACCGCCTTACAGGCGCACGCTCAACTCTCTGCTCGTGAAGCCTCTCTGAGCCCATCGACACTCCCTCGCCGGTGGGTTTGGGGATTTTACGACGGCGTGGAAGAGGGAATTGCTGGAGCTGCCGACGGCTCCTTCTACCGGTTCATGAGCGTTGGCGATTCGAGGTCTACGAGGTTTCGGGCGTTCTCCCTCGAAGAGGTCCTTTTGGGCGATCTTTCGGAGGCAATGCCGCAAGAGCCTGGCGTGTCTTGGATGGAAGAAGAATATTGGCTAGCGGCCCTCACCCTTCCTTCAGTCGCGAGTTTTATTTGTATCGCGGACCCATATTTAGAACACTTGGTCGCAGAACGGATAGAGACGCCCCTTCCCGTCAATGCCGATTTCTTATTTGTTCATTCGATTTTGAGGCCCAAATTCCACCGAAAGGCTCCTTGAGATCAACGTCCGCAACGGGTGGAAAGCGCCTCTGGGGGCGCTACCAGAAAGTTGACCTTGGCGACGGCGCTCCAGGCGCGATTTCAGACAGGTCGTGCGTCCTTCGAGGCCCGCTGCGCGGGCGCCTCAGGATGAGGAGCGTTGTGCTGAATTCCTCATCCTGAGGTGCGCGCTCCTGAGCGCGCCTCGAAGGACGCAAGGCGTTTGAGAAGTCAGCAACGGGTCGAAATTCTCCATCATCGTCCCGCCGACAAGCTGGCCTTCAGTTCGCCGCCGCGAGCCATTGTCGGTCTCGGGTGACACCGGTCCTTGTGGCGGGAACGGTGACGCTGGACGGAGTCAGGCCTTGGCGACTTCCACCGCATAGACGTGGTTGGCGCCGTGCATGTTGGAGGTGAACACGATCCACTTCTGGTCGGGCGTGAAGGTCAGGTTCGGCTCGAGGCGATAGTCGTGGGCCGACATGTCGACCAGCTTCTCGCTGGCCATCTTCTCCACCGTGATCAGGTCCTGCGTGTAGTACTGGGTCGCCGCGTCGCGGATGGTCTCGGGCCGGAACGCGTAGATCCATTTGCCGTCCTTGGCGTGGGCGACCATGTCCTCGTCGCCGCCGTCGCCGGCGAACAGCTGGCCGTCCTTGGCGACGTTGTAGTGCACGGACCACTCGTTCTGCTCGACCCGGCGATAGAGCTTCCTGCCGGTGGCGATCTCGTGCCCGGCGATCCAGAACACCTGGCCGCGCGGGGTCTGCAGGTCGTACCAGATCCATTGGCCGTCGGCCGAGAAGAACTCGTGGCCGGCGATCTCGAAGTTCATGGTCCGGGTGTGGATCTTGGTCAGGCCCGTGCCGTCGGTGCGGATCGTCCAGATGCGGTCGACCCGGTGCCAGGGCCCCTCGTGGCAGAACATCACCAGGGTGGGGTCGGTCGGCGAGAACTGGGCGTGGCCCAGCCAGCGGACGGACTTGTGGATCACCGTGCGCGCGCCGGTCTTCAGGTCGATGGTGAAGATCTCGGCCGGCACGTCGGTCTCGAAGCGCTCGGTCATCCGCACGCCCTTGGCCTTGGCGAAGGACAGCGGCTTGCCGTCCGGGCCCAGGGCCGCGTACTCGGCCTGGCCGAAGCGTTTGCGGTCGTCCTCGGTCCTGGGCTGCAGCGGCTTGGCGCCATAGGCCACCGAGCCCAGCAGCAGGGTCCCGTCGGCGTTGATCGAGTTGATCGCCCCGGCCGGGATCTGGGCGATCTTGCGGGTCTTCTTCGTATCGACGTCGATGGCGTAGATGGTCTTGGGCCGGTCGGTCGCCAGGCCCTCGCTCCCGTCGGCCATCTTGGGCGCGGTGATCGAATAGAGCACGTCGCGCGCGTGGCGGGTGGTGAACAGCAGGTCGGCGTCGGGACCCTTGACCAGCAGGGTCAGCTTGAAGGTCTTCAGGTCGCACAGCCAGATGCCGCCGGCGCTCTTCAGGACCAGCTTGTCGCCCTGCGGCGTGTAGCCGTTCTGGTGGAAATAGAGGTTCTGCGTGCCCGGTTCGTTGGACAGCCGCACGATGCGGTGGCCGGTCTTCGGGTCGATCCAGTCGCGCGGGGGTTCGGCGGAAAGCGCGGCGGGCGCCGGCGCCGCCTGGCTCAGCGCCTGGCCCGGCGCGGCCATGGCGGTCGCCAGGGCCAGGACGCCCCCGCCCAGGAACTGGCGGCGATGGGCCGAGATGGTCGCGTTCGACATGAAGCTGCTCCCGAGAAACTGGGCCGAAAGAAAAGGACCTGGAGCGGAGGACAATCCGCTCCAGGCCAAAACGAGGAAGTGGGGGGGAAGACTTCCTCAGTAGGTCCAGCGGACGCCGAGAATGATCTCGCGGCCGGTGTGGCGGTAGTCGTTCACGCGGTCGGCCACGTCGACATAGGCGTCGGTGTACTCGTCCGACAGGTTGATGCCCTCCAGCGTGACCGTGAGGTTGTCGCGGACCTTGTAGCTGGTCGAGAAGTCGTAATAGGTGCTGCCGTGGGTGCCGCCCTCGCTGTTGCCGTTCGAGCCCGGATAGCCGGTCAGGAAGCCCGAGCGCTTGGCGGCCGAGACGCGGGCGCTGAGCTTGTCGCGCTCGAAGTAGAGGGTGGCGTTGGCCGTGGTCTTCGACTGGCCGGTCAGCTTGTTGTAGTTCGGCGCGGCCTCGGTGCCGTAGTTCACGCTCGAGTCGACATAGGTGAAGTTGCCGATGAAGCCGAAGCCCTTCAGGGCCTCGGGCAGGAAGGTGAAGGGCTGCTGATACTGCAGCTCGACGCCCTTCAGGGTGCCGCCCGTGCCGTTGTAGGGGGTGGTGACGTCGAAGATGTCGCTGGGCGCGGCGCCGGCGCTGGTGATCAGGCTGGTGGGCAGGTTCAGCGAGCTGTAGACGGCCTGGGTGGTCTTGCTGGCGATGAAGCTGTCGATCTTCTTGTAGAACACCGCCACCGAGATCAGGGACTCCGGCGCGAAGTACCATTCGGCCGCCAGGTCGTAGTTGGTGGCTCGGAACGGCTCCAGGTCGGGATTGCCGAAGTTGACCGTGCGGGTGGTGGCGCTGACCGAGCCGCCCGGCGTCAGGCTGCCCAGGGTGGGACGGGCCATGACCTTGGCGACGCCCAGGCGCAGCATCACGCCGTCGGTCGGCTCCAGCGACAGGTTCATCGACGGCAGCACGTCGGTATAGTCGTTCTTGGCGGTGATGTAGGTGGTGTTGACGAAGCCCTTCGACACCAGCTTGGTCCGGGCCACCCGGGCGCCGAAGTCGGCCTTGAGCGGCATGCCGCCCAGCACGGTGGCGTTGACGATCGCCTGGCCGAAGCCGCTGAGGTCGTCCTCGGCCACGTCGCGGGTGTCGCCCGACTGGACGATCAGCGGGTAGCTGAGCAGCTTGGTGTAGGCCAGGGCCTTGTCGATGTCGGCCACCACGTAGGAGCGGTCGCCGCCCGGGAACGGGAAGTCACGGCCGAAGCGGACGACCTTGGCGAAGGCGCCGACCCCGACCACCTGGTTGGCGCCGGTCAGGGTCTGGTTGCGGCTCTTGTCGCGATACTTGACCACGTACTGCTGGGCGTTGACGCCGCCGCGCAGGGTCAGATACTCGTCGACGTCATACTCCACCTCGCCGGTCGCGGTGCGCACGATGTTCAGCGCCGTGCTCTCGCGCGAGCGCATCTCGGTCAGGGTGAACAGCGCCGGATTGGCGACGTCGAAGCCGTAGTTGATGATCGGCGTGCGGTCGTTGGCGCGGGCGTCGTAGGTGTAGCCGTTGACGTCGTTGCGATCGAGCTGGAACGAGATCTGCTCGGGCATCGAATAGGCCGAGTTGGCCACGCCGATCCGGCCCTTGACCCGCAGACGGTCGCTGAAGTCGTGCTTTCCGGCCAGGCTCACCTGGGTGAACTTGGTGTGGTCGCGCTGGATGCCGTTCTCCGAACGAACGTCCACCTTGTCGAACACGCCGTAGGTGAAGGTGTTGCGGTCGTTGATCGCATAGTCGCGGACGATCGTGCTGCCCACGCCGGCGGCGTTGGAGCGGCTGAACGAGATGGCCTCCAGGTTGGGGCTCTCGGTGAACTGGTCGAGGTCCGAATACAGGACGTCCAGGTCGAACCGGGTCTTGTCCGACGGCTGCCACTGGGTCGAGAAGGTCAGGCCCAGGCGCTCGGAGTCGATCTTCGAGGCGGTGTAGCGCGGGATGCGCGGATAGAAGGCGTTCTGCACCTTGGCCAGCTCGGCCGGGCTGGTGCAGATCGTGCAGCCGGCGAAGTTGTCGGTGGCGTCGCGGCCCTGCCAGCGGGTGGTGTTGAAGCCTTCGGCCACCGGCTGGCGCTTGGAATAGGCCACCGAGGCCAGCACGCCGAAGGTCTGGTCCTCGTTGGCCCAGCTGACCAGGCCCGCCACGCGCGGCAGGATGCGGTCGGTGATGCTGTTGAGGCTGCCCTCGGCCGAGCCGGCCGCCTTGAAGCCCTTGTAGTCGAACGGACGGCCCGTCTGCAGGTCGACCGTGGCGCCCAGCGAGCCTTCCGGCGTGTCGGCCGACTGGGTCTTGCGCACGGTGATGCTGTTGAACAGCTCCGAGGCGAAGACGTTGAAGTCGAAGCCGCGGCTGCGGTTGCCGCCGCCCGTGGCGATGGCGTCGACGCCGTTGATGCGCACGCGGGTGAAGTCGGCGTTCAGGCCGCGCACGGTGATCTGGTGGCCCTCGCCGCCGACCCGGTCGATGGTGACGCCCGGCAGGCGCTGGATGGCCTCGGCCAGGTTCTGGTCCGGGAAGGCCGCGATGTCCTCGGCCAGGATGGCGTCGACCGCGCCGATGCTGTCGCGCTTGACGTCCAGCGCCTTGCTGAGGCTGCTGCGGAAGCCGGTCACCACCAGTTCCTCGACCTGGGACGCTTCGTCGGCGGCCGGCGCGCCCGGGGCGGCGGTCGTCGACGACGTCTGGGCGACGGCGGCGCCGGCCAGGGTCATGGCCAGGGCCAAGGCGGAGGCGCCGGAGGCCAGCAGACGCGTTTTCAGGGTGGTCGAGATCATGCGGTTTCTCCCCGTACAAACCGGCTTGACACCGGTGTCTTGACTGGAACCACGAGTCTCAAAATGTGGAACCACTTTCCATACCTTGCAACATCCGGCGAAAGTCTGCAACTCTGGTATTACCAATTCGACGCAGGTTGTGGCGTCCGGACAACTAAGTAAGAGCAAGGCTGCAATCATGCGACAAATGAAAGCCGTTGTATTTTCTGGGCTTCTTCTCAGCCTCATGGCCTCGACGGCCCTTGCGGACACCGCATCCGACTTGACCGCTTTTCCGGGCGCGGAAGGCTTTGGCCAATTTTCAAAGGGCGGACGCGGCGGCAAGGTAATCAAGGTTACCAATCTGAACGACGCCGGACCGGGCTCGCTGCGGGCGGCCGTCGAGGCGGACGGGCCGCGGATCGTGGTGTTCGACGTGGGCGGCGTGATCCGCCTGAAGAGCGACCTGAAGATCGCCAACGACTTCATCACCATCGCCGGCCAGACCGCTCCGGGCTATGGGATCACCCTGCGCGATGGCCAGTTCCTGATCCACGCCAACCATGTGATCGTTCGCTACCTGCGCTCGCGGGTCGGCGACGAGGCCGGCAAGGAATATGATTCGATCTCGATCGGCGGCGGCTCGGACATCATCCTCGACCACATCTCGTCGGGCTGGTCGATCGACGAGAGCCTGTCGGTGACCCAGAAGGTCACCCCCGAGGTCAAGCGCCTGACCAATGTCACCGTGCAGTGGTCGCTGATCGCCGAAAGCCTGAACCACTCGATCCACGAGAAGGGCGAGCACGGCTATGGCAGCCTTATCCAGGGCTCCTACGGGGCCAAGTACAGCTTCCACCACAATCTGTGGGCCCACCACGAGGCCCGCATGCCGCGCATCGGCAACTACGCCGGGGCCAAGGACGACGCCGAGGGCATCGTCCTCGATTTCCGCGACAACGTCTTCTACAACTGGGGCCAGGGGGCCACGACGGACTTCTACAACTGGGAGCCCGGCGTCAGCCGCGGCTACGCCATGGACCCGTTCTACGGCCGCCCCGACAACGCCTCGCGGTTCGCGGCCGGCGAAGACCTCAACACCAACGCCAACACCCGCTCCAACTTCGTCAGCAACTACTACCTCCAGGGCGCCAACACCGGCGGCCCCTTGGCCCTCTACATCCGCAACAAGAGCGGCAGGACCTACTTCTCGGGCAACTGGATGGACGGCAAGCCGGTGGCCGACCAGAAGAGCCTGGTCCTGGCCTCGACCGCGGCGCCAGGCGAGCACGTCGTCGACCAGCCCTTCCCGTTCGGTCCGGTCGCGACCCAGCCCGCCGACGTGGCCTATCGCCTGGTGCTGGACAAGGCCGGCGCCTCCAAGGCCCGCGACCCGATCGACGCCCGGGTGGTCAAGAGCGTCCGCGACCGCACGGGCAGGATCATCAACAGCCAGAAGGAGGTCGGCGGCTGGTTCACCGCGTCCTCGACCGCCGCGCCCAAGGACGGCGACGGCGACGGCATGCCCGACGCCTGGGAGAAGGCCCGCAAGCTGAACCCCAGGGATCCGTCCGACGCCGCCAAGGACCGCGACGGCGACGGCTACACCAACATCGAGGAGTATGTGAACGGCCTGGTGAAATAGACCCCGGCGCTCCGGAGCGGGGCAGCCGCTCCGGAGTCCCCGCCCCCGCTCAGGGCAGCCGCTTGAAGCCCTCGGCCCGCACGCGCCACTTGCCGTCCTTGGGAAAGCCCGGGGCCGGTCCGGTCGAACCGTCCCAGCCGCCGGCCATCATCGCCACGGCCGCCAGCAACGAGCCGTTGGACGGGAAATAGGTCTCGGCCGCCCGCGAATAGCCCGGTCCGTCCTGCCCGACCGGCGCCCCCGCCGGCGCGCCGGCTCCCGCCGAGGTCGGCACGAAGGCCTGGGCGTGGGCGTCCAGGTGCACGCGCGGGGTCATGCCGCTGAGGCCGAACTTGTTGTTCTTGGCGTCGAAGAACAGCCAGTCCACCGCCTTGTCCGGCTCGCCCAGGCGGGCGGCGGTCATGGCGACCATCGGATAGTCCCAGCCCCAGGTCTGGCGCAGGTCCCAGTCGCGCTCGACGGCCCGCAGGGTCCGCCGCATGGTCTCCCGGTCGACGCCCTTCCCCGGCAGCAGGCCGTAGGCCATCAGGAACGAGGGGTGATCGCGGTTCAGGCACTTTTCCTCGACCGCGTGGCGCGAGCATTCGGCGCTTTTGGCCACGTCCCAGAAGTCGGGGGTGGACTCGGTCGGCAGGTAGAGGCCGTCCTTGGTGGCCAAGGGGGCCAGGCCCTTGATCACCACGTCCCATTCGGGCTTGCGCGCCAGACCCCGGCGGAGCCGCCACTGTTGAGCCGTCTCCAGCCCCCAGCGGTAGTATTCCAGCTCGAAGGCGGGGTTGAAGGTGGTCAGGGGGTCGTAGTTCTCCTGCACCGGAATGATCGGCGGGCCCAGCACGAAGCGGCCCTTGTCGTCGCGGTGCGGGAAGCTGGCCAGCAGGTCGGCGGTCTGTTCGACCAGTTCGCCGTACCGGGCCAGGGTGGCCTTGGTCGGCTTGTCGCGCCAGACCAGCTCGGACATCCAGATCGGATGCGGCTGCTGCCACATGATGAACGGCGAGACCTTGCTGGGACTGTCCACCCCGTCGGGCCCGACCATCTTGGGCCACCAGGCGCCTTTCAGGCCGTGGCTGGCCGCCCGAGCCTGGGCGTCCTTCAGGTGGCCCAGGTACCAGGGCAGGCTGCGCTCCAGATATTCAGGCCGGCTCCACAGCGCGAAATGCGCCGCGTGCCAGGGGTGCATCTCGAGATGGAACTTGCCGTTCCAGCTGTTGGAGAACAGCCCCTCCTCCTGCGGCGGGACCTCGCCGGCGGCGTTCAGGGCCATCAGGTACTGGGACAGCACCACCCGGCGCTCCAGTTCGGCGGCGCGGGGATCGGTGCTGCCGCTGAAATCGACCGCCGCGCCCTGCGTCCAATAGGTCTTCCAGTGGTCGCGCACGGCCTGGTCGGCGATAGCCTGCGCCGGCAAGGCCGGCAGGGCGGCGCGGGAGAAGGCGACCTCCAGCCCCAGCGTCCGCCCCTTGGCCCTGGGCGCCACCTTGAAGCCGTGCGGCCCGTCCGGCGTGAAGCTGACGGCCTCATCGGCCCGCAGCGCCGCGAAATAGCGGGTCTGGTCGATCTGGCGGGCCAGGCTCAGCGTCTTGGCGCCCTCGCCGGTCACCTTCGTCAGGTGGCCGCCCGGGTTGGACCAGTCGGACGGATCAGGATTGAGCGCCTTCGACACGCCCGGGAACTTCACCGACAGGCCCAGACGGCCCTGCGCCACCAGGGCTGAATCGACGTCGACTACGATCATGTCCAGCGTCGGGTGCACGCGGGTGCGCACCATCACCGCCTCGCCGTCATAGACGAACCTGCTGGTCAGGACGCCGGTCCATAGGTCCAAGGTCTGGTCGGTCTGGGTGATGTCCGCGAACTTGGCGGGCTGGCCGTCCTTGGCGCGCAGGTCCAGCGCCACCCGGCCCAGCGAGAAGCGGTGCGGATTCTCGCGCAGCCAGGCCAGGGCCGGCCGGGTCGCGGCCTCGTTCCAGTCCTTCATGTAGGCGTAGGGCTGCTGGGTCCCGCGCACGTCGATCGGCGTGGTCCCGTCGGCATAGGTATAGCCGTTGGGATTGGGGAAGCTGTGCCAAGCCCACTGGGCCTCGGTCAGCAGCGGCGCGATCTTGGAATAGGCCTCCGGAAAGGTCTGCAGGCCTGTGATGTCGGCCGTGAAGCCGATCTGGCCGTTGCCGACCATCAGCGGTGCGGAGGGATCGACCCTGGTCAGCCGGATGTCGTGACGGCTGACCAGGGCGTGGCGGTCGATCGGCTGGGCCAGCCCCGGGCCGCCCAGGGCGATGGCCGCCAGGCCGGCCAGTAGTGCGCGTCGCATCGTTTCTCTCCCAAACTGAAAGCGGAGACCATCGGCGCCGACCCGAACGCCGCCTCAGCGCGTCGGCCGGACGGTTCGGTTCGCGCGCTCGATTGACGCTCATGGTTCCATTCTGTAGGAATGTTTCTCATATTGTGAAAGTCCATCGCAAGCTTTCTTGTGCCTGGACGGGCGTTCAGCGTCGGGGGATCATCGTCATGGCCGGATCGAGCGTCGCGTGAGCGCCTACGCCAATCCCTATCTTGGCCGCTTCTCCGGCCGCACGGCGGTGGTCACCGGCGGRGCCTCGGGCCTGGGCAAGGCCGTGGCCGCGCGGATCGTCGCCGAGGGCGGCCAGGTCTCGCTCTGGGACCTGGACGCCGAGGGCCTGAAGGCCGCCGCCGCCGAGGTNGCCTCGGGCCTGGGCAAGGCCGTGGCCGCGCGGATCGTCGCCGAGGGCGGCCAGGTCTCGCTCTGGGACCTGGACGCCGAGGGCCTGAAGGCCGCCGCCGCCGAGGTSGGGGCGGCCCACACCGTGGCCCTGGACGTCTCCGAYGAGGCCGCSGTCCTGGCCGCSGGCCAGGCCGCCCACCAGGCCCTGGGCCGCATCGACGTGCTGGTCGCCTCGGCCGGCATCACCGGCGCSACSGCTCCGGTCCACGACTATCCCACCGACAGCTGGAAGCGGGTCTTCGACATCAACGTCAACGGCGTCTTCTACTGCTGCAAGGCCGTGGCCCCGTTCATGCTGGCCAACGGCTATGGCCGCATCGTCAACGTCGCCTCGGTGGCCGGCAAGGAAGGCAATCCCAACGCCGGCGCCTATTCGGCCTCGAARGCSGCGGTGATCGGCCTGACCAAGTCCCTGGCCAAGGAACTGGCCACCCAGGGCGTGATCGCCAACAGCCTGACCCCGGCCACCTTCGAAAGCCCGATCCTGGAGCAGCTGCCCCCCAGCCAGGTCGNGGCCAAGGAACTGGCCACCCAGGGCGTGATCGCCAACAGCCTGACCCCGGCCACCTTCGAAAGCCCGATCCTGGAGCAGCTGCCCCCCAGCCAGGTCGAGTACATGAAGGGCAAGATCCCCATGGGCCGCCTGGGCGAGGTGCACGAAAGCGCCGCCATGGTCTGCTTCATGGCGTCCGAGGAATGCAGCTTCACCACCGGCGCCACCTTCGACACCTCCGGCGGCCGCACCACGTTCTAGGGCCAAACCTTTGGGAGAAACGGGAGCGATGACCTATCTCGGCCCGATCATCGACCCGCACATGCACCTGTGGGACCTGGACCGGCACTATTACAGCTGGCTCCAGGACAGGCCGCTGCCGAACAACCCGGCCGGCGACATGTCGCCGATCGCCTACAAGTCCTATGGGCTGGACGACTACCTGGCCGACACGGCCGGGTGGAACCTCGTCCAGACCGTCCACGTCGAGTGCGGCCTGCCGCCCAAGGACCAGCTGTCGGAGACGGACTGGCTGCAGGGCCTGGCCGACACCCGCGGGGTGATCGGCGGCATCGTGGCCGGCGCCAACCTGGACGATCCGCGCGTCGAGCCCCTGCTCGAGGCCCAGGCGGCGCGGGCCAATGTTCGCGGGGTGCGCCAGATCGTCAACTGGCACAAGGACCCGGCCAAGACCTACGGCCCGACCGACCTGCTGCTGAGCGACGCCTGGCGGGCCGGCTACGCCCTGCTGGCCAGGTACGGCCTGTCGTTCGACCTGCAGCTCTATCCGTCGCAGATGGCGACCGCCGCCGCCCTGGCCGCCGCCCATCCGGACATCCCGGCGATCGTCAATCACGCCGGCATGCCCACCGACCGCGACGAGGCCGGCCTGGCCGCCTGGCGCGAGGGCCTGGCGCTTTTGGCGCAGCTGCCCAACGTCGCTTGCAAGATCTCCGGCCTGGCGATGATCGACCGCGCCTGGACCGTCGACAGCCTGCGGCCGTTCGTGCTGCAGGTCATCGAGACCTTCGGCCCCGCCCGCTGCATGTTCGCCAGCAACTTCCCGGTCGAGAAGGTGCACGGCTCGTTCGGCGACTTCTACGCCGCCTATGACGCGATCACCGCCGATTTCGGCCAGGCCGAGCGCGACCAGATGTTCGCCGGAACGGCCAGTCGGATCTACCGCCTGCCGCCGACGACCTGACCAACGACAAAAGCAAGAAACGGGAGGACACGATGAGCAACCACCAGGACCGGCCCCTCGCCTTCCGCATGCAGCTCAAGCCCGGCGTCGCCGCTGAATACGAGCGCCGCCACGACGACCTGTGGCCCGACCTCGCCGAGGCGCTGCGCAAGGCCGGGATCCACGACTATTCGATCTTCCTGGACGAGCAGACGATGAGCCTGTTCGCGGTGCTGCGCCTGCGCCCCGACAACACCAAGGACGCCCTGCCGCTGGAGCCGGTGATGAAGCGCTGGTGGGACTACATGGCCGACCTGATGGAGGTCCATCCGGACAACAAGCCCGTCGAATGGCCGCTGAAGCCCGTCTTCTATTTCGAGGGCTGAAGATGATCCGCCCGCCCCTTCACGCCGTCGCGAAAACCTCGTCCTTCGACAAGCTCAGGATGAGGTTTTCGACTGCGAGGCCTGTGAATGGACCTCATCCTGAGCTTGTCGAAGGACGAGGGCCACGCGGGGCGCTCGTCGGTCGATGCGCCTTGGGCCTTTCGCTCGCCCTGCTGGCCACCACCGCCTTTGTAGAACCCGTCCGGGCCGAGCCCGCGCGCTACACGATGACGGCGTTCACCAACGCCAGCCAATCGAACATGAGCGTCTACGACTCGGCCGACGGCACGCGCTTCACCTTGAAGAAGCCACTGGCCTACACCCCGCCCAAGGGCCTGATCCGCGATCCCAGCGTGATGAAGCACACCGACGGCTGGTACTATGTCGCCTACACCACCGGCTGGACCGGGAACACCATCGGCCTGGCCCGCAGCCAGAACCTGACCGACTGGACCTTCTTGCGCGACGTGACGATCGACGTGCCCGGGGCGACCAACAGCTGGGCGCCGGAATGGTTCGTCGAGCAGGATGGCGCGATCAGCCTGATCCTGTCGGTCTCGACCACCAGCATCGCCGGCCAGTTCCAGCCCTACCGGATCACCGCCACCGACGCCTCGCTGGCGACCTGGTCCGCGCCCAAGCCGCTAAGCGGCCTGGGTCCCAACTTCATCGACACCTTCGTGGTGCGCGAGGGCGGGCTCTACAACGCCTTCGCCAAGAACGAGACCAGCAAGTTCATCGAGCTGTGGACCGCCCCTTCGCTGGACGGTCCCTGGCAGGCCAAGGGAACCGGCGACTGGGCCGGCTGGGGCAAGGGCGTCGAAGGCCCCGCCATGGTCCGGACTCCCGACGGCGGCTGGCGGATCTATTTCGACGAATATTCGGCCAAGCGCTACTGGTACAGCGACAGCCACGATGGATTTCGGAGTTGGACGCCCAAGACCGAGCTGCCGGAGCTGTCGGGCACAGTGCGCCACTTCACGGTGCTGAAGGAAGGCGGCGACCAGGCGGTCGCGGCCAAGCCGGCGCCAGCTCACCAGATCACCTGGGACAAGTACTCGCTGAAGGTCGACGGCGAGCGGGTCTTCTCGTGGGGCGGCGAGTTCCACCCGTTCCGCGTGCCCAGCCCGGACCTGTGGCGCGACATCCTCCAGAAGATGAAGGCCAGCGGCTACAACACCGTCGCCATCTATTTCGACTGGGGCTACCACTCGCCCAAACAGGGGGTCTACGACTTCAACGGCGTGCGCGACATGGACCGCGTGCTGACCATGGCCAAGGAGGAAGGCCTCTACGTCATCACCCGCGCTGGGCCCTATGTGAACGCCGAGCTGACCCGGGGCGGCTTCCCCGGCTGGATGGTCAACCAGCAGGCCCGGGCCCGCACCGACGCGCCGGAATACGTCGCCGCCGCCGACGAGTGGCTGACCCGGATCAACGCCGTGATCGCCCGCCACCAGCTGACCACCGGCCAGGGCACGGTGATCGCCCACCAGATCGAGAACGAGCTGGACGTGGTCGGCGCCCCGCAGCAGCGCTACATGCGGTGGCTGGACGACAAGGCCAAGGCCGACGGGATCACCGTCCCGATCTTCCACAACGACAAGGGCCGCAACGGCTACTGGGTCCCCAAGGACTCCAAGGTCCCCGGCACGGTCGAAGGGCCCAACGACCTCTATGCCTTCGACGGCTATCCCGGCGGCAGCTGCAAGGTCGACTCCACCCCGTCCAGCCCCGGCGTCGCGCCGGACTGGGGGCTGTACGGTCCCGGCGGGGCCAAGGGCGGCGCCTCGGCCAGCCCCAACACCCCCGGCTTCGCGGCGGAGTTCGGCGGCGGCTGGTTCGACTACTGGGGCAGCAACGGCGACTACGACTGCACCGCCCAGCATCGCGGCGTCGGCTACCAGCGGGTGTTCTACGGCACGAACATCGCCAACGGCCTGACGATCCAGAGCTTCTACATGACCTATGGCGGGACCAGCTGGGGCTGGCTGCCGGGCCCGGTGGTGTTCACGTCCTACGACTACGGCTCGGCGATCGACGAGGCCCGCGGCCTGCGCGACAAGGCGCGGGTGATGAAGCAGATGGGCGAGTTCATCGCCGCCGTGCCCGACCTGCGCCGCATGGACAAGGGCGAGGCCGTCAAGCCAGCCAATGACAAGGTCCGCGTCTATCACAACGTCAACGCCGAGACGGGCAGCCACCTCTATGTGGTGGTCCACAACCCCAGCAGCGGCGTGAGCGACGAGGCCTTCACCTTCCAGGTCAAGACCCGCGACGGCGAGTACGAGGTGGCCTCGCGGATCAAGGGCCAGGACAGCAAGATGCTGATGGCCAGCTACGACTTGGGCGGCCAGCGGCTGGTCTATTCGACGTCCGAGATCCAGACGCACCTGAAGTGGAACGACGGCGACCTGGCCCTGTTGTACGGCCGGGCCGGCGAGGCGGGCGAGACGGTGCTGCGCTACGCCTCGGCGCCGAAGGTCGAGGTCCTGGAGGGCGAGGTCGCCTCCAGCTTCGACGCCGCCAAGGGCGACCTGAAGCTGACCTACGCCCACGGGGGCGTCCAAGGGGGCCTGGCCCGCGTGCGGATCACCGGCGGCGGGCGTCCGCCGCTGACCCTGCTGCTGGCCGACGCCGAGACCGGCCAGACCTTCTGGCGCCGCGACGCCCTGCTGGTGCGCGGCCCGGGCCTAGTGCGGAGCGACGCCGTCAAGGGCGGCGTGCTCAGCCTGACCGGCGACACCGAGACCGCCAGCCCGCTGGAGGTCTTCGCGCCCAAGGCCGTGACCGCCCTTCGCTGGAACGGCGCCAAGGTCGCGGTCAAGGCCACCGCGTCGGGCAGCCTGCTGGCCGACAAGCCGCTGGCCGGTCCGGCGGCGATCACCGTGCCCGACCTGGCCAGGCTGGACTGGAAGACCGCCCCGGGCTCGCCGGAAGCCGATCCGAAATTCGACGACGCCGCCTGGCTGAAGACCGAGGGCCGCCGTAGCGGCTCGACCGTGCGCGGTCCTACGGGCCAACCGGTCCTGGACATGAGCGCCTACGGCTTCCACCAGGGCGACGTCTGGTATCGCGGCCGCTACCAGGGCAAGCCCGACATCGACACCCTGACCCTGCACTACGGCGGCGGCGGGGCGGGCATGCTGCAGGTCTGGCTGGACGGCCGGTTCCTGGGCCAGCACGAGCTGGACGGCGCCCTGCCCCGCCCGATCACCACCGGGGTTGCCACCTTCAAGCTGCCGGAAGATCTGCGCGGGACCGGCGAGCACGTGATCTCGGTGATGGTCCGCAACAACGGTCACAACTGGGACCTGGACGCCGACGATTTCCACAAGGAGGCCCGGGGCCTGGTCTCGGCCTCGCTGTCGGGTCCGAGCAGCTACAGTTTCGCCGTGCCGATCGCCTGGAAGATCCAGGGCAACCTTGGCGGCGAGGACATCCAGGACCCGGTGCGCGGCAACGCCAACAACGGCGGCCAGTACGGCGAACGGATGGGCTGGCACCTGCCCGGTTTCCCCGACGCGGAATGGGCCAAGGCCGACATGGCCGCGACCAAGTCCACCGCCGGCACGACCTGGTACCGCACCAGCTTCGACCTGGACCTGCCCAAGGACCAGGACACCACCCTGGGCCTGACCATCGGCGATCCGAACACGCCGCGCTCGCCGGGCCGCTACCGGGTGCTGATCTTCGTCAATGGCTGGAACATGGGCCAGTTCATCGCCCATGTCGGCCCGCAGCGGACCTTCGTCCTGCCGACTGGAATCGTCGACCTGCATGGCAAAAACACCCTCGCCCTGGCGGTGACCAGCGACGGCGCGCCCGGCGACGCCCTGGAGACCGTCAAGCTCGTCACCCTGCGCACCGTACGCGGCGGCATTCCCGTCGCCTGCGTTCCCGCGCCCGACTTCAAACCCTGACCGGACGCTCCCCCGTCTGCGCCTGAAAAGACTTCCAAGGAGACTATCGTGCCCAATCTCGCCCACGGCCTCGAGGCCAAGGACATCAAGGCCAAGATCGCCCTGCTGATCAGCAACCTGGTCGACATCCAGGACGAGACCGGCGAGTTCCTGCTGCGCCTGGACGATGGCCGTGTCATCGACACCAAGGGCTGGAACGACTGGGAATGGACCCACGGCGTGGGCCTGTACGGCCTGTGGAAGCAGTACGAGATGACCGCCGACCCGCGGGCTTTCGAGATCATGACGCAGTGGTTCGCCGACCGCTTCGAGGCCGGCACCCCGACCAAGAACATCAACACCGTCTCGCCGTTCCTGACCCTGGCCTACCTGTACGAGGCCACCGGCGACCACACCTACCTGCCCTACCTCGAAACCTGGGCCGACTACGTGATGTACGAGGGTCCGCGCACCGAGGAAGGCGGCTTCCAGCACATCGTCTTCAACAGCGAGAACCCCCAGCAGCTGTGGGACGATACGCTGATGATGAGCGTCCTGCCCCTGGCCAAGATCGGCCTCTTGCTAGGCCGCGACGACTTCGTCGAAGAGGCCAAGCGCCAGTTCATGGTGCACATCAAGTACCTGGCCGACCGCAAGACCGGCATGTGGTTCCATGGCTGGACCTTCGAGGGCCGGCATAACTTCGCCGACGCCCTGTGGGCCCGCGGCAACTGCTGGGTGACGATCGCCATCCCGGAGTTCATCGAGCTCTTGGACCTGAAGCCCGGCGACGCGCTGCGCGACTTCCTGATCGACACCCTGGAAGCCCAGATCAAGGCCCTGGCCCGCTACCAGGACGCCGAGACCGGCCTGTGGCACACCCTGGTCGACGACAAGACCTCGTACCTGGAGGCCTCGGCCACGGCCGGTTTCGCCTACGGCGTGCTGAAGGCCGTGCGCAAGCGCTACATCGGCCGCGAGTATCAGGAGATGGGGATCAAGGCGCTGAAGGGCGTGCTGGCCAATATCGACGATAAGGGCGAACTGCAGCAGGTGTCGTTCGGGACCCCGGTGTTCGACACCCTGCAGGGCTACAAGGACATCCCCCTGACCTCGATGCCGTACGGCCAGTCCCTGGCCATCCTGGCCCTGGGCGAGTTCCAGCGCGCGTTTATCTAAGGCTCCAACTCGGTGCGTGGCCCTCATCCTTCGACAAGCTCAGGATGAGGACCAGAGCCCAGATTCCGGCAATAGAAAACCTCATCCTGAGCTTGTCGAAGGACGAGGTTTTCGCCCCAGCCGCCGAACAACGAACAAGGGGCGCCAAGCCCTCGCCTCCAAGGGAATGACACGCAGATGGCGACGCCGGAACTCCGCACACCCACCTGGATCAACTACTGGGGCTGGGGTTCCGGCGACATGCTGGGGGCCGGCGCCCAGGCGGTGATCACCGGCTGGCTGGCCTATTTCTTCATCACCTTCTGCGGCCTGTCGCCGGTCGAGACCGGCCTGATCCTGGGCCTGCCGCGCCTGCTTGAAGCGATCACCTGCCCGCTGATCGGCTACATCTCCGACAACCTGCGCCACACCTGGGTCGGGCGGAAGATCGGCCGGCGCAAGATCTTCCTGATCCTGACCATCCCGCTGCTGCCCAGCTTCGCCCTGATCTTCGTCACCGGCCAGACGTTCGCCTACTACCTGACCACCTTCGTCTTCTTCGAGTTCCTCTACACGATGTTCCTGATCCCGTGGGAAACCCTCGCGGCGGAGATGACCAAGGACTACGGCAAGAAGGCCAAGTTCGCCGGCGCGCGGATGCTGGTCGCCCAGAGCTCGGCGATCCTGGCCTCCTACCTGCCAACCCTGATCATCAGCCATTTCGGCGGCAAGGACTCGCCCGGCACCTTCCTGATCATGGCGGCGATCTTCGGCGTCCTGTTCAGCCTGGTGGTGCTTCTGGTCGTCCTGCTGACCTGGGAGCGGCCCTATACCGAGGCGGAAAAGCTGATCCAGCCCGAGCCGATGGACTGGAAGCGGGCGGCGCTGATCCCGGTCAACATGTTCCGCGACCTGTTCTCGACCCTGCGCATCAAGGCCTTCCGCCAGCACCTCAGCCTCTATCTGGGCGGCTACATCAGCCAAGACATCTTCAACACCGCCTTTCCCCTGTTCGTGGCGACGGTGATGATGGGCGCGACCCTGGTGATCTCGCAGCTGATGACCACCATGTACGTCGCCCAGCTGGTCTCGGTGATGATCGCCATCAACGTGGTCATCCGCACCGGGCCGACCGCCGCCTATCGCATGGCCATCAGCTTCGTTGGCGCGGCCCTGCTGCTGTTCCTGACCTTCTACCTGATCCGGCCGGCCGGCTTCGCCGAGGGCTTGGCGGCCCTCGGCGGCGACACGTTCGCGGCCTTCATCCCGACCAGCGCCGCCTTCAATCCGATGGTGGCGTTCTGGCTGTTCGTCCCGATCGTCCTGGCGGGTCTGGGACGCGGGACGCTGAACTTCGTGCCCTGGAGCGTCTACAACTACCTGCCTGATGTCGACGAGGCCGTGACCGGCCAGCGCCGCGAGGGCATCTTCGCCGGGGTGATGACCTTCGTGCGCAAGATCGCCCAGTCTGGGGCCATCGTCGTGACCACCTCGCTGATCGGTCTGGGCGGCTATGTCTCGGCCGACAAGGCCCATCCCGGCGTCGCGGTGGTCCAGACTCCGGAAGCCGTACGCGCCGTGGTGCTGGTGATGGTCGGCGGCCCGATCCTGGTCATGCTGTGGGGCCTGGTGGTTTCCTGGTCGTTCCGCCTCAACGCCCGCACCCACGAAGTGCTGATCCACGAGGTCGAGCGTCTGCGGGCCGGCGAGACCCAGGCCGAGAGCCCGGAGTCGAAGGCCATCGTCGAGAACCTGACCGGGTGGAAGTTCGAGCGGCTGTGGGGGCGCGGTTAGCCATCCGCCGAGCCGTCGTCCCGGCCTTGGCGTTCAGACCGGGATGACGGCTCGAAACTACTCCTGCCCCGGGATCGGCAGCTGCTCCATGATCTCCACCGAGTCCCCCGGGAAGATCGCGAAGTGGGGATGGTTCTCGAACAGCTGCGCCGCCGCCTCGTGCGACTCCGCCTGCACGACGACGTAGCCGGCGACCTTGTTGCGGATGTCGCTTACACCGTCCTTGCCCGTCTTCTTGGTCTTGCCCAGCGGCCCGCCGGTCACGAGGACCTGGCCGGCGTGATCGGTCATCCACTGGCCCCAGGCGGCCATGCCCTTGTCGATGGTGGACGGGTCCAGCGAGCTTGGATCCACGGGCGCGTCGGACCCCATGTAGAGGGCCAGGAACGTCTTCATCGCCATTTCCTCCTCAGGCTGTTTAGAGCGCAGCGACCATAGCCCATTTCGCTCCAGCCTTACGCCTCGGAAGAAACGCCAAGGGCTCCGCGGATCCCTGTCCGGATCCGCGGAGCCCGCCCGGCCTTGGCCGGAACAGTCATGGCGCAAGCCGGGGACATGCCCATGGGCATGTCCCCGGCTCGGTCTCGACCCTAGTTGAGGTCCAGCACCACCACCGACTTGCTCGGCAGGGTCGCGGTCAGCACGTCGCCCTTGATCGAGGCGTTGGTAAAGGCCGCCGGCTTGACGAGGTTGGGCGCGTCAAAGGTGTTGTGGGCCGCCATGGTCGAGGCCGTCAGCACCCGGCCCTTGGCCGCCTTGCCGGCCACGCCCGTGAGCTTGATCGTCACGGTCGCCGACTTGTTCGGATCCACGTTGACCAGCGCCAGGTGCACCACGCCCGCCGTGTCCCGGGCCGCCGAGGCGCTGACCGCCGGGACGCTGGACTTGCCTAGCGTGTAGTTCGGGCTGCTGATCTCCAGCGGCAGCGAGGTCGCGCCCTGGAACGGCTTGTAGAGGTCGTAGACCCAGTAGGTCGGGGTCAGGACCATCTTTTCCTTGTCGGTTAGGATCATCGCCTGCAGCACGTTGACCATCTGGGCGATGGCGGTCAGCCGCACCCGGTCGGCGTGCTTGTGGAAGATGTTCAGGTTCACGCCGGCCACCACCGCGTCGCGCATGGTGTTCTGCTGGTAGAGGAAGCCTGGGTTGGTGCCCGGCTCGACATTGTGCCAGATGCCCCATTCGTCGACATAGAGCCCGACCTTCTTCTCGGGATCGTACTTGTCCATGATGGCGCTGTGCTTGGTGACAAGCTCTTCCATCCTCATGGTCGAGACCATGGTGTCGGCCCACAGCTGCTCATTGAACTCCGTCGCCGAGCCCTTGTCCTTCCAGCTGCCGGTGGGGATCGTGTAGTAGTGCAGGCTCAACGCGTTCATGTTGTTGGCCGCGCCGGCCATCAGGGTCTCGGTCCAGGCGTAGTCTTCGGCGTTGGGGCCGCTGGCCACTTTGACGGTGTTGGTCCCGGCCGGCACGCGCACGAACTCAGCGAAGTTGCGATAGAGATTGGTGTAGTGGGCCGCCGTCATCTGGCCGCCGCAGCCCCAGTTCTCGTTGCCGACCCCGAAGAAGTCGAGCTTCCAGGGCTTGTCGCGGCCGTTGGCGCGGCGCTGGTTGGCGATCGTCGACTTGGTCGGCGAGACCATGTACTCGACCCACTCGGCCATTTCCTGCGGCGTGCCGCTGCCGACATTGCCGGCGACATAGGTCTTGGCGCCGATCAGTTCGGCGAAGTCCATGAACTCGTTGGTGCCGAAGCTGTTGGGCTCCTCGACGCCGCCCCACATCACATTGACCTTGGTCGGGCGCTTGTCGCGCGGGCCGATCCCCTCGCGCCAGTGATAGTCATCGGCGAAGCAGCCGCCCGGCCAGCGGACCACGGGCACGTGGATCTGCTTCAGGGCCGCGACCACGTCGTTGCGATAGCCCTTGGTGTTGGGGATCTTGCTGTCCTCCCCAACCCACACGCCCTCATAGATGCCCCGGCCCAGGTGCTCGGCGAACTGGCCGTAGACTTCCGGCTGGATCACCGCGCCGGGCTGGTCGGCGCGCAGGGCGCCGGTGACAGCGGTTTGGGCGAGGGCGGCTCCGGCCGTCGCCAGCGCAGCAGTGGCAAGGCCCGCGACGAGCGCGTGCTTCAGCGTGGTCAGCTTCACGATATTCTCCCTAGGGTCGCCGTTGGTCGGCGCTTGTCTTCGGTGGATTGGCTCAGTGGTTGTCGCGCGGCAGGCCCTTGGTCTGGGCGATGCGCTGGTATTTGACCGCCGGCTCCAGCACCGCCCCGGTCTCCATCTGGCCGACGATGGCCCGCTGGATCTCCTGCCAGGGCGTCTGGCTTTCCGGATAGGCGTAGCCGCCGGCCGCCTCGAGCGCCTTGCGCCGCGCGACGATCTCTTCGGGCGTGACCAGCACGTCGACCCGCGACTTGCGCAGGTCCACCCGCACGCGGTCGCCGGTCTTCAGCAGGGCCAGGCCGCCGCCGGCCGCCGCCTCGGGCGAGGCGTTGAGGATCGAGGGCGAGCCGGACGTGCCCGACTGGCGCCCGTCGCCGATGCACGGCAGCTGATGGATCCCGCGCTTGATCAGGTAGTCGGGGGCCCGCATGTTCACGACCTCGGCCGCGCCGGGATAGCCGATCGGCCCGGCCCCGCGCATGAACAGCACGCTGCGCTCGGTGATGCCCAGCGCCGGATCGTCGATCCGGTGGTGGTAGTCCTCGGGGCCGTCGAACACCACGGCCTCGCCGTCGAAGGCGTCCGGATCGTTCGGGTCCGACAGGTAGCGGTCGCGGAATTCCTTGGTGATCACGCTGGTCTTCATGATCGCCGAATTGAACAGGTTGCCGCGCATGACCACGAAGCCGGCGCGCTCGACCAGCGGCTTGTCGAACGGACGGATCACCGCCTCGTCCTCGATGGTCGCGCCGCGGCAGGCCTCGCCGATGGTCTTGCCCGAAACGGTCAGGGCGTCCTCGCGGATCAGCCCCTGGCCCATCAGCTGGTTGACGACGGCGGGCACGCCGCCGGCGTGGTAGTAGTCCTCGCCGAGATATTCACCGGCCGGCTGCAGGTTGACCAGCAGCGGCACCTCCTCGCCGTAGGTCTGCCAGTCGTCGACCGAGAGCTCCACGCCCATGTGGCGGGCCAGGCCGTTCAGGTGAATGGGGGCGTTGGTCGAGCCGCCGATCGCCGAATTGACGACGATGGCGTTCAGGAAGGCGTCGCGGGTCAGGATGTCGGACGGCTTGATGTCCTGTTCCACCAGCTCGACGATCCGCAGGCCGGTCTCATAGGCGTTCTGCTGCCGGTCGCGGTAAGGCGCGGGGATGGCGGCCGAGCCGGTCAGCGACATGCCCAGCGCTTCCGTCAGCGAGTTCATGGTCGTGGCCGTGCCCATGGTGTTGCAATAGCCGGTCGACGGGGCCGAGCTGGCCACCAGCTTGATGAAGCCGGCGCGATCGATTTCACCGGCCGCCAGCATCTCGCGGGCCTTCCAGACGATGGTGCCCGAGCCCGTCCGCTGGCCCTTGTGCCAGCCGTTCAGCATCGGCCCCACCGACAGGGCGATGGCCGGGATGTTGACCGTCGCGGCGGCCATCAGGCAGGCGGGCGTCGTCTTGTCGCAGCCGATGGTCAGGACCACGCCGTCGATCGGATAGCCGTACAGGGTCTCGACCAGGCCCAGATAGGACAGGTTGCGGTCCAGGCCCGCGGTCGGACGCTTGCCGGTTTCCTGGATCGGGTGGACCGGAAATTCCAGGGCGATGCCGCCGGCGGTGCGGATGCCTTCACGGATCCGCTCGGCCAGCACCAAGTGATGACGGTTGCAGGGCGACAGGTCGCTGCCGGTCTGGGCGATGCCGATGATCGGCTTGCCCGACTGCAGTTCTTCCAGCGACAGGCCGAAGTTCAGGTAGCGCTCAAGGTACAGCGCCGTCATGTCCGCGTTGTCGGGATTGTCGAACCAGGCGCGCGAACGAAGGGCGCGGGGCGGAACGGCGGCAGAGCTCATGACAGTCCTTGATAAGGCGGCCCCTGCTGGGAGAGGGGGCCTTGGGTCGGCGACGGCGGGAGGGCTTGACGGGACGTCAGGAGGATTGTCCGCCACCCGGGCGGAGCGACCGACATCCCGCTCGTTTCACTCCTGTTCATTTGTCTGACTATACCGCTCGAGACGCGGCGTCAATGTGAGAGCTGCGCTGCCCCGCACCCGCAAGAAACCGGGTCTTCTAATTGAACGGATAAGGAAATCGTTCGCTGGCAGTTGTCCGACGATAGATTGACGGGAAGCCTTTGGGGATACGAAAAAATCCGTTCGTCACGGACCGGCGCATGCCGCGTACGGCGCCTTTCCGGCGAGGTTTGGCCGCAGCGCTTCAGCCTTCGGGGAAAACACGGACGCCGATTCCCACGGCTTCCGGCGTGGCGGCGCTGGAGAGAGCGCCGAGCAGGTCCCCTTCGGCTGATTCAGCTGACGATGAAGGTCGCGCTGGCCCTGTCGCGGGCGTCCTTGGCCGGCCCGACCACGATCGCGCCGTCGCGGTGGCGCAGATAGCCCCCGCCCGGCGCCAGGGCTGCGAACGAAACCCCTCGCCCGGCCAGTCCGCGAACCTTGCGAAAGCCGCTCCGCGTCGGGTCCCGCAGCGCGGGAGCCAGCACCACTCCACCATCCGCCGTGGCCTGCAGCCCTTGGCCCGGCTTGAGAATCGGCTCCAGGACCACCGCGCCGGCGGCCCCGGCCTTCTGGCGGAACTGCGTGGTCGCCAGCGGGCCGTCGCCGACGGTCAGCCGCGTCCCGTCCAGGCGAAGATAAGCGCCCGGCCGATCCAACGGCGCGAATCGGTCGGGGATCTCGCCAGCCCCGACGGGCACGCCGAAGTCGGGCGCGCCGTCCGGATGGTAGTAGAGCCGCTGCACCCGGGTGTGGCGGTTCGGATCGAACAGCGGGTCGCCCTGGATGGTCTTATAGTCGCGGCCGTGGAAGACCAGCACGTCGCGACCCTGCTCGTCGACGGTGAAGGAATTGTGGCCCGGCCCGTAGACGCCGGTCTCCTCCGACGAGACGAAGACCGGAACCTGGGATTTGCTCCAGGCGTCCGCCGACATCAGGTCGGCGTCGGCGTTCGCCATCAGCAGGCCCAGGCAGTAGCGAGCGTCGGTGGCGCTGGCCGAATAGGCGATGAACACCCGGCCGTTGCGCGCCAGGAAGGCCGGGGCCTCGTTGACCTTGTAGCCCTCGATCTCCCACGGCAGGGTCGGGACGGTCAGGCGGACCGGCGGGCAGGCCAGGGTGGTCGGTGTCGCCAGAGGCGCCAGGTACAGGTTGCTGTTCGTCGCGATCCCGGGCTCCTGCTGCGCCCAGCACAGATAGCGCACGCCGCGGTGGCTGAAGACGGTGGAGTCCAGCGTGAAGGTGTCCCACGGCGTCTGCAGTTGGCCCAACAGCTCCCAGCGGCCGGTCAGGGCGTCGCGGTCCAGGCAGCGCAGGACGTAGGTGCGGATGTGGAACGGCTCGCCCGCATCGCCGGCCGCGAAATACATGTGCCAGCGTCCGTCGATCTGGTGCAGTTCCGGCGCCCAGATATAGCCGCCTAGCTTGCCCTGGGCAGGGCGTCGCCAGATCACCGCCTCCTGCGCGGTCGCCAGACCGGCCAGGGTGCGGGCGCGGCGCAGGACCAGCCGGTCATATTCGGGAACCGAGGCGGTCATGTAGTAGTCGCCGTCGCGGTGGCGGAACACCTGGGCGTCGGCCCGTTGTCGCACCAGCGGATTGCGAGCGACCTCGCTGGAGCCTTTGGCCTGGGCGCTAGCCGCGGACGGCGCGACGACGCCGCCCAGCACCGCCGCACCGGCGCCAGCCATCACCGCGCGCCGCGACGACGGGAAATCGAAACTCATCGGAGGTCTCCGGCTCAGTCCTTCGGCTCGATCGCCGCCCGGGTGTCTTCCAGGGCCAGACCGACCAGCTTTTCCATCGCCTGTCGCGCCTGGTCGGGCCGGGCGGCGGCGATGGCGTCGAACACCTTCCAGTGGTCGGGCATCGGGTCGCGCGGCAACTCGCGCTTGCGCTGCTTGAAGATCGTGGTCCAGCGCACCGCCGCGCCGATGCTGCTGGACAGGGTGAACAGCGGGGCGTTGCCCGTCGCCTCCAGCACGGTGTCGTGGAAGTCGCGGTCTGCGGCCTGGCCCGCGTCGGTGGCCAGGGTCTGGCTCTCCATCTGGATCAGCGCCTTGCGCATGCGCTCCAGCTGGCTGTCGTTGCGACGCTCGGCGGCCAGGGCCGCGGCCGCGGGCTCGACGATCATTCGCAGTTCGTACAGCCCCTTGAGGAACTCCTCGCTGGGCTCGGATTCGAAGAACCAGGCCAGCACCTCGGGGTCCAGCAGGCTCCAGCGGTTGCGCTCGGTGACGCGGGTGCCGGTCTTGGGACGGCTCTCGACCAGCCCCTTGGCGGCCAGGATGCGGATGGCTTCGCGATAGGCGCTGCGCGAAACGTGCAGTTGTTCGCTGGAGTCGATCTCGTTGTTGAGGATGTCGCCAGGCGCGTATTGGCCTGAGACGATGGCCACGCCCAGGGTGCGGGCGATCGAGCCGTGAATCCGGCTATTGGCCAGCCCGTCGCGCGCGAACTCCCCGTCCCCAGCCTTGTCCTTCTTCTTCCGCACGCGCGCTTCACTCCCTGCCCGTCGACGGACGGAGCCCCCGTCCGTCCGCCTATCCGGCGCAGCGGACACTAACGAGACTGTTCATGCGACGACAAGGGATTTCGCAGGCGGCCACCGAACCCGCAGCCAAATTACACGCTCAAAAGTACGATGATTGCCAAACCCCGACGTGGCGCGGGTTTGCGCCGGTTCCCGTGCTATCACAGCGCCCAACCCGGCGATGACCGTGGCGACAACCCCGTCGATCCGGGTTTGACACCGTCCGACAGATCGCTATTTGTCTGACTAAATAGCCAAACCCGCTGGGAGGTAACGACAGCCATGGTGCTGCGGTTCGTGCAACTGAAGGAAAAGGACGGGGCGCGAATCCTCGCGGCGGTCAACGATTCGGGCCTGGCCCGTAAGGTCGAGGTGGCCGACACCCTGCTGGCCCTGGCCCAGGCGGCTCTGGCCGCCGGCGCCACCCTGGCCGAGGCCGCCCAGGCCCACCCGCTCGGCGCCGAGGTCGACATCCCCGCCGCCCTGGCCGAGGGCCGGGTGCTGGCCCCGATCGACCATCCCGATCCCGCCCACCTGGTGCTGACCGGCACTGGCCTGACCCACCTGGGCTCGGCCGAGGGCCGTGACAAGATGCACAAGGCCGCGCAGGCGGGCGAGCAGCTGACCGATTCGATGCGGATGTTCCTGATGGGCGTCGAGGGCGGAAAGCCCGCCGCCGGCGCCGTCGGGGCCCAGCCGGAATGGTTCTACAAGGGCGACGGCTCGCACGTCGTCGGCCACGGCGCACCGCTCACCTCGCCCGCCTTCGCCCAGGACGGCGGCGAGGAGCCGGAGATCGCCGGCGTCTACCTGATCGGCCCCGATGGCGCGCCGTATCGGCTGGGCTTCTGCCTGGCCAACGAGTTCTCCGACCACGTGATCGAGCGCGGCAACTATCTGTGGCTGGCCCACTCCAAGCTGCGCCAGGCGGCCCTGGGCCCCGAACTGCTGACCGGCGACCTGCCGGCCGACGTGCGCGGGGCCAGCAAGATCCTGCGCGGCGGCCAGGTGGTCTGGGAGAAGCCCTTCCTGTCGGGCGAGGCGAACATGTCCCACACGATCGCCAATCTCGAGCACCACCACTTCAAGTACGACATCTTCCGCAAGCCCGGCGACGTGCACGTGCACTTCTTCGGCACGGCCACCCTGTCGTTCTCGGAGGGCTTCCAGACGCAGGTCGGCGACGTGTTCGAGATCAGCGCCGCCCCGTTCCTCCACCCGGTCAGCAGTCCCCTGGCCCTGGCCGAGGACAAGCCGGTGACGGTGCGCAGCCTGTGAGCAAGATCCGCCTGGCTCTCGTTGGCCTGGGCAAGATCGCCCGCGACCAGCACCTGCCCGCCATCGCCGCCGACGACCGGTTCGAGCTGGTCGCCATCGTCAGCCGCAACGCCGACCTGGAGGGCGTCGCCCACTTCACGACCCTGGCCGACCTGCTGGCCAGCGACGTGGCGGTCGACGCGGTGTCGCTGTGCACCCCGCCCCAGCCGCGCCACCCGCTGGCCCACCTGGCCCTGGCGGCCGGCAAGCACGTGATGCTGGAAAAGCCTCCCGGCGCGACGCTGAGCGAGGTCGAGGACCTGCGCCTGACCGCCGCCGCCCGCGGCCTGACCCTGCAGACCACCTGGCACTCGCGCTACGCCCAGGGCGTCGCGCCGGCCCGGGCCTGGCTGGCCGACAAGGCCATCAAGGCCGTGCGGATCGACTGGCGCGAGGACGTCCGCGTCTGGCACCCGGGTCAGACCTGGATCTGGGAGGCCGGCGGCCTGGGCGTGTTCGACCCGGGCATCAACGCCCTGTCGATCGCCACCGCCATCCTGCCCCGGCCGTTCTTCCTGACCGGCGCGGTGCTGCACGTGCCCGAGAACTGCCAGTCGCCGATCCAGGCCGAGCTGGACTTCGTGGACGCGGCCGGCGCGCCGGTCCGGGCGGAGTTCGACTTCCTGCAGACGGGCCCGCAGAGCTGGGACATCGCGGTCGAAACCGACGCCGGCGTGTTGAAGCTGTCGCATGGCGGCGCCAAGCTGTTCATCGACGGCGAACTGCTCCATGAGGGCCCGGACGCTGAATATGCCGGCCTCTACGACGCCTTCGCGCGTCTGGTGGCCGACGCCGCCAGCGACGTCGACGTCAGTCCGCTGCGTCACGTCGCCGACGCCTTCCTGCTGGGCCGACGGGTCGTCGCCCCGGCGTTCATCGAGTAGAGAAAGAACGACATGGCCGAAGCCGCTCCGAAAGCTGATTTGCGGGCCCTGAACCCCGCCACCAACGAACATTTCGGTCCCAGCTTCCCGGAGCCCAGCGCCGCCCAGATCGAGGCGGCCTGCGCCGCCGCGGCCGCCGCGTTCGACATCTATCGCGAGACGGATCTTGAGACCCGCGCGGCCTTCCTCGAGGCTATCGCCGCTGAGATCGAGGCGCTGGGCGACGAGCTGATCCAGACCGCCATGGCCGAGACCGGCCTGCCCCAGGCCCGCATCACCGGCGAGCGCGGCCGCACCTGCGGCCAGTTGCGGCTGTTCGCCCAGGTCGTGCGGCGCGGCGACTGGATCGGCGCGCGCATCGACCCGGCCCTGCCCGAGCGTACGCCCCTGCCCCGCGCCGACCTGCGCCAGCGCTTCATCCCGCTGGGCCCCGTGGTGGTGTTCGGCGCCAGCAACTTCCCGCTGGCCTTCTCGACCGGCGGCGGCGACACCGCTTCGGCCCTGGCGGCCGGCTGCCCGGTGATCGTCAAGGGCCACTCGGCCCATCCGAACACCGGCGCCATGGTCGGCAGCGCGATCGACAAGGCGATCAAGACCGCCGGCCTGCCCGCCGGCGTGTTCTCCATCCTGATCGGCCAGCAGCGCACCCTGGGCGCCGGCCTGGTCGCCGATCCGCGCGTCAAGGCCGTGGGCTTCACCGGCTCGCGGGCCGGCGGCGTGGCCTTCATGCGCATCGCCGCCGAACGCCGCGAGCCGATCCCGGTCTTCGCCGAGATGAGCAGCATCAACCCCGTGGTGCTGATGCCGGCCGCCCTGGCCGCCCGGGCCGAGGCCCTGGGGACGGCGTTCGTTGGTTCGCTGACCATGGGCGCGGGCCAGTTCTGCACCAATCCCGGCCTGATCTTCGCGCTCGAAGGTCCCGATCTCGACCGCTTCGAGGCCGCCGCCGTCGCCGCCCTGACCGTGGCCCCGCCGCACGTCATGCTGACCCCCGGCATCTTCGGCGCCTATGAGCAGGGCGTGAACCAACTGCTCGACCGCGACGGCGTCAAGCTGCTGGCGCGCGGCTGCGTCGGCGACGGCGTCAACCAGGCCGTTGGCGCGCTGTTCAGCGTCGACGCAGAGACCTTCCAGCGCGACGAGGTGCTGAGCCACGAGGTGTTCGGTTCGTCCTCGCTGATCGTACGCGTCAAGGACGCCGCCCAGCTGGCGACGGTCCTGGAAAGCCTGGAGGGCCAGCTGACCGCCACCCTGCAGATGGACCCGGCCGACGTCGAGGCCGCCCGGCCGCTGCTGCCGATCCTGGAGCGCAAGGCGGGCCGTGTCCTGGCCAATGGCTGGCCGACCGGCGTCGAGGTCTCGCACGCCATGGTCCACGGCGGTCCGTTCCCGGCGACGTCCGACCCGCGCAGCACGTCGGTGGGCACGCGCGCCATCGAGCGCTTCCTGCGTCCGGTCTGCTACCAGGACATCCCCGACGCCCTGCTGCCGGCCGCGCTGAAGGCCGACAACCCGCTGGGCGTTCGGCGGGCCATCGACGGGGTGCTGTAGGCCGCCTCTCGGCAAAGGGGACGGGCGCTTGCGCTCGTCCCCGTCGTTAAAGCTGAGCTCCGACGGGCAGGCCATATAGTCGGACAATAACGCGCGTCGGCACAGCTCCGGTTTGCCCGCCTTTCGCCAACTATCCCCACTCACATTTCATCTTGCGCCATCCAGGATTCAACGTTATCCCGCTTTTGTCTGAGTAAATAATCAGACCAGCGCGCCACCAAGGCGAGCGGAAACAAAGGCGCTCGGCGCCGCGTGATCGGGAGGAGACGGCGGCTTCACGCCATCCTTCCGCCTTGCGGGCCGCCGAGCCGTCCGGGGGGAGCAGACCGTGGCGCGCGTGCGGCTTGACCATCTGAGCAAGAGCTTCGGTTCCGTGGCCGTGCTCGACGACATCCGCCTCGACATCGCGCCCGGCGAATTCATCGCCTTCCTCGGCCCCTCGGGCTGCGGCAAGTCCACGCTGCTCCGGATGATCGCCGGGCTGGAGACAGTGGAGACCGGCCAGATCCACATCGGCGAGCGACGGGTCGATCCCCTGCCGCCGGGCGACCGCGGCGTGGCCATGGTGTTCCAGCACTACGCCCTCTATCCGCACATGACGATCTTCGAGAACATGGCGTTCGGCCTGCGCAACGCGAAGGTTCCGAAAGCCGAGATCGAAGCGCGCGTGGCCGAAGCCGCCCGGATCCTGGAGATCGAGCGGTTCCTGAAATCCAAGCCCGGCCAGCTGTCGGGCGGCCAGCGCCAGCGCGTCGCCATCGGCCGGGCCATCGTCAAGAAACCCGACCTGTTCCTGTTCGACGAGCCGCTGTCCAACCTCGACGCCGCCCTGCGCATGCGCACCCGACTGGAGCTGGCCCAGCTGCGCCGCCGGGTGCAGGCGACGATGATCCTGGTCACCCATGACCAGGTCGAGGCCATGACCCTGGCCGACCGCATCGTGGTGATGAGCGACCGCCGGATCCAGCAGGTCGGGACTCCGATGGAGATCTACGCCCGGCCCGCCAACCGCTTCGTGGCCACCTTCGTCGGCTCGCCCCCGATGAGCTTCCTGGACGTCACCCTGGACGCCGGCGTGGATGGACTGGCCCGCGCGACCCTGCCCGGCGGCGCGAGCCTCGACACCGACGTCCCCCTCGCGGCCCTGCCGACCAGCCCGACCTGGCGCCTGGGCTTGCGCGCCGAAGGGGTGAAGGTCGTGGCGCCGGGCGCCGGCCTGGTCGACGCCCAGGTCGAGTTCGTCGAGCGCCTGGGCGACCGCACCCTGGTCTATCTGCGCCTGGCCGACGGCGCGACGATCACCGCCGAGGACGTCGGGGCCAGTCGCGCGGCCATGGGCGACCGGGTCGGCCTGGCCCTCGACGGCGCCAGGCACCTGTTCGACGCCGACGACCGCGCCCACTACGGCCCATCGCCGATCGGCGGCCAGCCATGACCGCCGCCTCGTCGCGCAAGAGCCGCTGGACCAACGGCCTGTTTGTCGGGCCCTACCTGCTCGTCTACCTGGCCTTGCTGCTCTACCCGCTGCTGGCCGGCGTCTGGCTGAGCCTGCACAAGGCCGACCTGTTCGGCGGCGAGGCGTTCGTCGGCATCGAGAACTTCAGCCGGCTGCTGCGCGACACGGTCTTCCTGCAGGCGGTGCGCAACACCTTCCTCTTCGTGCTGCTGACCGTTCCGCCGCTGGCGGTGATCGCGCTGGGCCTGGCCATAGCCTTGAACCGCCCCACCCGCGCGGCGGCCATCTTCCGGGGCGTGTTCTTCAGCTCGTCGGTGCTGTCGGTGACCATCGTCACCCTGATCTGGCGGCTCGTTCTGATCCCCGACGGCGGTCTGATCGCCAACCTGATGCACGCGGTCGGCCGGCCGCCGCTTCCCCTGCTCAGCCACCCGGACCTGGTGCTGCCCGCCATCGCCCTGACCACCGTCTGGTGGTGCCTGGGCCTGCCGATGATGCTGTACCTGGCCGCCCTGCAGCAGGTTCCAGCCGAACTCTATGAAGCCGCCGCCCTTGACCGGGCCGGGCCGTGGAAGACGCTGACCCGCGTCACCCTGCCCTCGATCCGCCGGACCATCGTGCTGGTGGTGATCATCCAGTGCGTGCTGCAGTTCCAGCTGTTCGGCCAGGCCCAGCTCTTGACCCAGGGCGGTCCCAACGGCGCCTCGCGGCCGATCGTGCTGTTCATCTACGAGGTCGGCTTCCGGCGCTGGGACATCGGCTACGCCGCCGCCGCCTCGGAGATCCTGTTCGGCCTGATCCTGGTCGCCACGATCCTCCAGTACGTCACCACCCGCGACAAGGCGGCGAGCCGATGAGCGCCCTGGACCGCGCCGCCGGGCGCAACCCCTGGATCGACCGCGTCGGCTGGGCCGCCCTGACCCTGGCGGCCGTGGTCATGGTCCTGCCGCTGCTATGGACCGTGGGCCTGTCCCTGAAGGCCAACGGCGAGCTGCTGCGCGACACCGCCTCGGTGTTTCGCGCGCCCTACACGCTGGAGAACTATGGCTCGATCCTGGCCCGCCCCGCGGTCTTCCGCTGGCTGGCCAACAGCCTGGTGGTTTCGCTGTGCACGACCGCCGGCGTCCTGGTGCTGTCGTCCCTGGCCGGCTACGGCTTCGCCCGGCTGGAGTTCCCGGGCCGCAAGTGGCTGTTCGCCCTCGTATTATTCGGCCTGGCCGTGCCCGAGCAGTCGGTGATCATCACCCGTCACCAGCTGTTTTCCGCCCTGCACCTGCACAACACCTACCCCGGCCTGGTGCTGCCCGGCCTGGCCGCGCCGTTCGGGGTCTTCCTGATGACCCAGTACTTCAAGGCCATTCCCGCCGAGCTGGACGAGGCGGCGATGCTGGACGGCGCCAGCCGCCGGCAGGTGTTCTGGAAGGTGCTCCTGCCCCTGACCCTGCCGGCCCAGGCGACCCTGGGCATCTTCACCTTCCTGTCGTCGTGGAACGACTACTGGTGGCCGCTGATCTCGGCGACGCGCAGCGAAATGTTCACCCTGACCGTCGGCGTCGCCAGTTCGCAGATCAACTTCGCCCAGACCAGCGGCCTGGGCTTTCTGATGGCCCAGGCGGTGTTCGCCAGCGCGCCGATCCTGGTCGTCTATGTGTTCTTCCAGAAGTACATCGTGCGGGCGGTGTCGGGAGCGGCGGTGCGATGAGCCGTCTTCGCGTCCTTGCCCTGGCCGCTATGGCCCTGGTCCTGACCAGTTGCGCGAAACAGGCGGACATCACCCAGATCACCGTCCAGCGCATCTTCGGCGAGTGCCGCTCGGCCGGAGCCGGGGCGCGCAATCCCGACGGCGAGTGCGAGATCATCACCGGCCTGCTGGATCAGTTCCAGCGCGAGAACCCCGACATCCGGCTGAAGGTCAACATCGCCGCCTGGCCCGGCTACGACCAGCTGTCGGCCCAGTTCGCGGCCGGCGATCCGCCCGACCTGGTGACCATGCACATGTCAGCGATCTCGGACTACCAGTCGCGGGGCCTGATCGAACCGATGGGCCCTGGGCTGGAAAGCGTCGGCGTCGATCCCGCCGCCTTCACCCGCGCCGCCCGCGAGGGGGTGACCAAGAACGGCCAGGTCTGGGGCCTGCCCTTCGACAACTGGGCGCCGCTCTGGCATGTCAACCTGAACCAGTTCCGCCAGGCGGGGCTGGTCCGGGACGGCCAGCCGATCCTGCCGACCAGCGCCGACGAGCTGTTGATCCAGGCCCGCCAGTTCAAGGCGGCCACGGGCAGGCCCTATCTGGTCCAGGCCATGGCCAACGAGACGGCCAGCTACACCCGCAACCTCTACACTTGGCTGATGACCCAGGACGCGGCGTTCTTTCCCGATCCCAAGCACATCAAGCTGACAACGCCGGAAGCCCATCGGATCGTGGCGCTGCTCAAGCAGATGTACGACGAGAACCTGACGACCAAGGACCAGGACTATCCGGCCGCCACTAGCGGTTTCATGAACGGCGACGGCGGGGTCTATCTGGTCGGCACCTGGATGATCGGCACGTTCCAGGCGGAATCGCATACGCCGGGCCGGCCGCTGTCGAACGGCTACGCGGTCATGCCCTATCCGCGGCTGTTCGGGACCCGCGATGCGGCCTATGTCGACGGCCACGCCTGGGTCGTGCCGCACCGCGAGCGCACGCCGGCCCAGCGCGTCGCCGTCTATCGCCTGGTGCGGTTCCTGGCCGACCACGACTACGACTGGTCGCGCACCGGCCACCTGCCGGCCATGCAAGCGGTGATCGACAGCCCCCGCTTCAAGGCCCTGCCCCATCGCCAGGCCATCGCGCCGCTGGCGACCATCGGCCAGACCCTGCCGCCCCAGGTCCAGCGCCAGTTCGCCATCCAGGACATCATCGGCGACGAGATGGCCAGCGCCATCACCGGCCGCAAGCCGATCGACACCGCCCTCGCCGACGCCGAGCGACGCGTCAACGACCTGCTGTTCCACCTTCTCTAGCCTTACGAGTCCGCCATGCTGACCGCCAAGATCATCGCCGACGCCGACTTCGTGGTGGCGCCGCTGGACCGCCGGATCTTCGGCACTTTCGTCGAGCACATGGGCCGCTGCGTCTATGGCGGCATCTACGAGCCCGGCCACCCCACCGCCACGCCCGAGGGCTTTCGCCAGGACGTGCTGGACCTGACCAGGGAGCTGGGCGTCACCCTGGTCCGCTATCCGGGCGGCAACTTCCTGTCGGGCTACAACTGGGAGGACGGCGTCGGGCCCAAGGAAGAGCGCCCCGTCCGCCTGGACCTGGCCTGGCATTCGACCGAGACCAACCAGTTCGGGACCAACGAGTTCATCACCTGGTGCCGCAAGGCGCAGCTGGAGCCGATGTTCGCGGTCAATGTCGGCACGCGCGGCGCCGACGAGGCCCGTCACTTCCTGGAATACTGCAACCATCCGGGCGGAACCTACTACTCCGACCTGCGCCGATCGCACGGCTACGAGCAGCCGCACGGGGTCAAGTTCTGGTGCATCGGCAACGAGATGGACGGTCCCTGGCAGATCTGCGCCAAGACCTCGGCCGAGTATGGCCGCATCGCCCAGGAGACCGGCAAGGTGATGAAGTGGGTGGATCCCACCATCGAGCTGACCGCCTGTGGCTCGTCCCAGCGAGCCATGCCCACCTACGGCAAGTGGGAATACGAAGTGCTGGACCAGTGCTTCGACCAGGTCGACTACATCTCGCTGCACCACTACTGCCGCAACGACGCCGACGATATCCACGAGTTCCTGGCCACGATCGACGACCTGGACCACTTCATCCGCGAGGTGGCCGCGATCGCCGACGCCGTGGCGGCCAAGCGCCGCTCCAAGAAACGGATCATGCTGTCGCTGGACGAATGGAACGTCTGGTACAAGGCCAGCGGCCCCGACGACCTGAAAAAGCCTGGCTGGCCCGAGGCCCCGCCGCTGATCGAGGAGGTCTATAATCACGAGGACGCCTTGGTGGTGGGCGGCTGCCTGATCGTGATGATGAACAATGCCGACCGCGTGAAGGCCGGTTGCCTGGCCCAGTTGGTCAATGTGATCGGCCCGATCATGACGGAAACCGACGGCCCGGCCTGGCGCCAGACCATCTTCCACCCGTTCGCCGACTGCGCCCGCCACGGCCGCGGCGAGGTGTTGAGGCTGAAGGTCGAGACCGGCACGTTCCCGACCAAAGCCCACGGCGAGGTCCCCAACCTGCTGGCGACGATCGTGCGCGATCCCGACACCGGCGCGGCCACCCTGTTCGCCCTGAACCGCAGCGTCACCGACGACATGGCGCTGTCGGTCGACCTGCGCGGCCTGGCCGACGGGCTGGTGATCGCCGGTTCGACCCAACTGCACGATCCGGACCTGAAGAAAACCAACACCAAGGCCGCGCCGGACGCCGTCTCCCCGGCCGCCAATCCTACCGCCAGGCTGGAAGCCGGCCGCCTGACCGCGACGCTGAAGCCTCAGTCCTGGAACGTGATCAGCCTGGCGCGAGGCTGATTCAGCGAGACGGTGGCCGCGCCTCCGGCCGCCGCCGCTTCCAGACCGCGGCCGCGCGAATCGGCCATGCCAATCTCGATCATTTGTCTGACCAAGGTTCGCGCACTTTTCACGAACGACACCACGGCCACGCGCACCCAGCCCGGGGCCCGCCGCGGCCGCGATAGCGTCCAGTGAGCCAACCTCATCATGTTGTTTTAATTACTTTATTGCCATTTATCATAACAATCAACGAGCCCTATGCGGGTGCATCGTGCCCCTTGAGGAACAAAGAACGTCGTTCATTTTTTTGATCACGCGCAGGCAATCCTCTTGCGCTCAATTTATTTGTCAGACAAGATGACGGTCATCGAGAAACGCCCCGCGCAGACGGGGAGACGATGAACCTGGGAGGGAAATCCATGACTACCGGCATCCAGAAGCCGATGCGCTCCGCCGTGCGCCGCGCCCTGCTGATCTCGGCCGCCTCGGCCATGACCTTGCTGGCCGCCGCGCCGGCCCTGGCGCAGACCGCGGCGACGAAGGACGACCAGACGGTCGAGGAGATCGTCGTCACCGGCCAGCGGCAGGCCGCCCAGAGCGCTCAGCAGATCAAGAGGAACAACGACCTGGTCGTCGACTCCATCGTCGCCGAGGACGTCGGCAAGCTGCCCGACAACAATGTCGCCGACGCCCTGGCGCGGGTCACCGGCATCCAGGTCCGTCGCGACTCCGGCGAGGCCAATTCGGTGCTGATCCGCGGCCTGCCCAACCTGGTGACCCTGCTCAACGGCCGCGAGGTGTTCACGACCACCGGCCGCTACATCGCCCTGGCCGACATTCCGGCCAACATGCTGCAGCGGGTCGACGTCTATAAGAGCGCCGCGGCCGACCAGATCGAAGGCGGCATCGCCGGATCGATCGACGTCCGCACCCGCCGGCCGTTCGACTTCGCCGGCGCCCAGTTCAACGCCTTCGGCCACGGGGTCTATTCCGACAAGGCCAAGGCCTGGAATCCGGACTTCGGGGCCACCGCTTCGAACCGCTGGGAAACCAGCGCCGGCGAGTTCGGCGCGCTGCTCGGGGTGTCGTTCGTCGACCGCGACTATCACGAGGAGCGCGCCTTCAACGTCCGCTCCGACGACCACACCGGCTCGTTCAGTCCGGCCCACCCGCTGCCGGCGGGCGTGACCTCGATCAACGGCCCCTTTGTGATGGGCTACATCCCGATCGCCGGCGAGCGCAAGCGCAAGGCGGCCAACTTCGCCCTGCAATGGCGCCCGGACGACACCAGCGAGCTCTACCTCGAAGGCTTCGTCACCGACTACAAGAACGTGTTCGAACTGGATTTCCTGGTGGGCCTGCCCTGGCTGGGCGACGGCAACCTGTCGGCCACCGTGTTCCCCGGCACCAACCAGCTGAAGACGCTGACCAACCATAACGTCTTCACGATCATGTCGACCCAGGCCAACGACCAGCATTCCAACACCAACCAGTTCTCGGCCGGCGGCTACAAGGAACTGGGCAGCTTCAAGCTGTCGACCGACCTGTCGGTGACCAACTCGTTCTTCCGGTACGAGAACCCGATCATGGACACCTCCACGATCGTGCCGCTCGTGCAGGTCGACACCAGCCACGGCGGCACGGCCCAGCTGAACTACAACAGCCCCGGCTACGACATCACCAATCCGGCCGCCTATACGATCGAGAACTGGTTCGACAACTACGGCAAGCAGACCGGGACCTCGGTCGACTGGCGCGCCGACGTCGTCTACACCGCCCCCTCCGATGAGTTCATCCGCGAGATCAGCGCCGGCTTCCGTTACGCCGACCGCAGCGCCGAATCCAACCAGTCGTACGGCGGCGCGGCCTATCCGTTCACTCACACCTCGGTCAGCACCCTGCCGGGCCTGAACGGCGTGTCGGAGAAGATGGCCAGCGGCGGTCCGGACTACGTCACCACTCAGTGGTACACGCCCAGCGCCTCATACCTGCTCAACAACACCGACAAGGTCCGGGCCCAGACGGCGCTGCTGTACGACCGCAACGCCACCAGCGCGGCCCTGTTCGCCCTGCGCAACGACCCTGTCACCGGCAAGCGGCGGATCGACCCGGGCATGTTCTTCTCGGACGTCGAGAAGACCTATGCCGGCTACGTACAATCCAAGATTGGCGGCGACCTGGGCAGCGTGCCGTGGAGCGGCGTGGTGGGCCTGCGCCTGGTCCGCACCGAGCAGACCCTGGGCGGCAACAATGTCGACACCGCCAGTCCGATCCTGGCCTATACGCCGACCAGCAAGAAGAACTCGTCGGTCGACCTGCTGCCCAGCGCGAACTTGAAGTTCAACCTGCGTCCCGACCTGATCGGCCGCATCTCGCTGGGCCGCACGGTCACCCGTCCCGACTTCGCCCAGCTCAATCCGGGCGTCTCGCTGTCGACCGTGGCGTCAAACACCACCTTCCTCTCCGGCTCCGGGGGCAATCCGAACCTGAAACCGGTGACCTCCGACAGCCTGGACACCTCGCTGGAATGGTACTTCGCCGCCGACGGCTTCCTGACGCTGGCCTATTTCCACCGCAACATCGACGGCTATGTCGAGACCACCTCGGCCAACGAAGTGATCAACGGCACCACCTACATCATGACGCGCCCCAGCAACTCGGGGAAGGACAAGCTGGACGGCGTCGAACTGGGCTACCAGCAGTTCTACGACTTCCTGCCCGGACCGCTGAGCGGCCTTGGCCTGCAGGCCAATCTCACCTTCATGGACGGGTCGATGGAGAACGCCGTCACCGGCGTGAAGACCGACTTCCGCGGCCTGTCGAAGTGGTCCTACAACGTGGCGGTTCTCTATGAAAAAGGTCCGATTTCGGGTCGCCTGGCCTATAACTGGCGCCAACACTTCCTCGACACGCCCAACTTCGAGAACAGCGGCTTCGACCTGATCGCCGACAACACCGCCCAGATGGACGGCAGCCTCTCCTACAAGGTGGGCGACAAGCTCACCCTGACCCTGGAAGGCGTCAACCTGCTCGACACCGAGTTCAAGGACTACTTCACCGACAAGCACCTGTATCCGCGCGACACCCGTCGCTACGACCGCCAGGTCCTGATCGGCTTCCGCTGGAAGATGTAGAACCCGCGCCCGGCCGGGCTCTCGGCCGGGCGCCCCCTTCTCGTCTCTTGCTTTCCGGCGCCGGAGGTCCTGATGCTGACCCGCAGACACGCCCTGGCCGGCAGCCTCTCGACGGCCAGCCTGGTCGCCGCGTCGGCCATGGCCGAGGCCCGCCTCAACGATCGGATGACCGGCGACCTGTCGCCCGTGCACGACCCCTGCATCATCCGGCAGGGCGGGACCTATCACCTGTTCTGCACCAGTCAGGCCAACCAGAAGCCTGGCCTGATCCATTGGCGCACCTCGCCTGACCTGGTGACCTGGACCCTGATCGGCGCGGTCATGCCCACCCTGCCCGACTGGGCGCAGGGAGAGGTCCCCGGCGTGCGGGGCGCCTGGGCGCCGGACATCAGCCTGATCAACGGCCGCTACCACCTCTATTACGCCCTCTCGACGTTCGGAAAGAACCGTTCGGCCATCGCCCTCCAGACCACGCCGACCCTGGACCGGTCCGACCCGGCCTTCGGCTGGCGCGACGAGGGCGTCGTATTGGCCTCCAAGCCCAGCGACGACTTCAACGCCATCGATCCCAACATCGTCGCCACGCCGGACGGCCGCGTCTGGATGAGCTTCGGCAGCTTCTGGTCGGGTCTCAAGCTGGTCGAGATCGATCCTTCGACCGGCAAGCCCAGCCCCGGCGCGGCCCCGGCGGCGATCGCCGCCCGACCCCGGCCCAGCGCCATCGAAGCGCCCTGCATCGTCGAGCGCGACGGCTGGTTCTATCTGTTCGCCTCGTTCGACTTCTGCTGCCGGGGCGCCGACAGCACCTACTATACCGTGGTCGGCCGTTCGAAGGCCGTGGCCGGGCCCTATGTCGATCGCGACGGCAAGCCGATGATGAAGGGCGGCGGCTTCATCGTGCTGCACGCCGACCTGGATCCGGCCAAGCGCTTCAAAGGGCCAGGCCACGTGGCCGTGCTGCGCGACGACGGCCGTGACCACATCGTCTATCACGCCTACGACGCCCGCAAAGGCGGTGTTCCCACCCTGCGCATTCAGCCCCTGGGATGGACCGACGACGGATGGCCCATAGCCCTTTGAGCCGTTCCGCACATGGGTTTGCGCCCTTCCGGAACGAGGGCTCGCTCTTTCCGCCCCGCTTCGATTGCGCAGGCTCCAATTGTCGGACTATATGATCGCCAAGCGCCATCCAGAGCCGCTCGCGATCGTTGGAACGAGGAACCCCATGAAGACTTCAGGCCGCACACTGACCGGCGCCCTCCTGGCCGCCACCGCCATCGCCCTCCCGGCGGGGGCCTTCGCGGCCGACTATGCCCGCGCCCCGTTCGGCAAGACGCCCGACGGCGTCGCGGTCGAGGCCATCACCCTGACCAATGGCAAGGGCGTCAGCGCCACCGTGATCACCTACGGCGCCACCCTGCAGTCGCTGATCGCGCCCGGCCGCGACGGAACCAAGGCCGACATCGCCCTGGGTTTCAAGGACGCCGAGGCCTACGCCAAGAACGCCAGCTATTTCGGCGCCTCGGTCGGCCGGTTCGCCAACCGCATCGGCAAGGGCCGCTTCACCCTGGACGGCAAGACCTACCAGCTGGCCCTGAACAACAACGGCGTCGCCGCCCTGCACGGCGGGGTCAAGGGCTTCGACAAGCAGGTCTGGAAGGTCGCCGAGGTCAAGCGCGGCCCGGTCGCCTCGGTCACCTTCACCTATGTCAGCCCCGACGGCGAGGAAGGCTATCCCGGAACCCTGACCGCCACGGCGACCTACGCGCTGGATGAGCAAAACCAACTGACCATCACCTATGGCGCGACCACCGACAAGCCGACCATCGTCAACATGACCAACCACGCCCTGTTCAATGTCGCCGGCGAAGGCTCGGCCGACGGCGCGATGGGCAATGTCCTGACCCTGGCGTCCGATGGCTATACGCCGGTCGACGCCGAGCTGATCCCCACGGGCCAGATCACGCCGGTGGCCGGCACGCCGTTCGACTTCCGCAAGCCGCGCGTGGTGGGCGAGCGGGTCCGCGACGCCCGCGACCCGCAGATGGTCATCGGCCGCGGCTACGACCACAACATGGTGCTGACCGGCAAGGCCGGCGGCGCGCCGCGTCTGGCGGCGCGCCTGGCCGATCCCAAGAGCGGCCGGGTGCTGGAGATCCTCAGCGACCAGCCCGGCATTCAGTTCTACACCGGCAACTTCATCGACGGCACGACGGTGAGCAAGAGCGGCAAGATCTATCGCCAGGGCGACGGCATCGCCTTGGAGCCGCAGCACTTCCCCGACGCCCCCAACAAGCCGGCCTTCGCGCCGGTGCGGCTGGATCCGGGCCAGAAGTACAGCAACGTCATGGTCTTCAAGCTGACCACCGATAAGAAATAGCCCACCCCCTCTCCTTGTGGGAACCGGCGGCCCGCTAAACAGGTCGCATGGGAAGGAAACGCCGCGAGGGCCGACAGGCCGTCGCGGCGTTCGCCTTTTATCGTTGGAAGCCTTCGAGGCGCGTCAGGCGCGCTTCTTCGCCGTCCGCGTCGAAACGTTCAACGCCACGGTGGCGCGGATCAGCGCCTTGAACGCCTCTTCGTCGATCGCCTCGCCCTGGCGGAAGTCGATGGCCCGCCGGGTGGCGCCTTCCAGGCTGGAATTGAACAGGCCCGAAGGATCCTCCGCCGACGCGCCCTTGGGGAAGGTCGTCTTCACGGCGGCCTTGTAGGTCTCACCGGTGCAGAGGATGCCGTCGTGCGACCACACCGGTATGCCCCACTTCCACTCCTCGACCACGTCGGGGTCGGCCTCGTGGATCAGCTTTCGGATCCTGGCCAGCGTCTCGCCGCGCCAATCGTCCAGCGCCGCAATCGCCTTGTCGATCAGTTCGGACGGCGGGCCTTCCAGCGGGCCGCCCATCTTCTTCTTCATGGTCCTCATACCTCGTCGTAACGGCTCACATGTGTTCGCCGGGCAATTGGCTGGCCTGTCTCACCCAGTCGGTGAACTGGGCCTCGTCGATCGGGTCGTCTTCGTGGATGTGGAGATACCGAACGTCCTTCTGCTTGGAGGCGACCGGCGGCTGGGGATCGAGCGCCGCGCCGCGGAAGAAGGCCACCTTGACGTACTTCGCGTAGCAATGAACGGCGAGAAACCAGCTCTTCTCCTCGACGCCGTAGAACGGCGAGTTCCACTTCACCGCCTTGCGCACGCCGGGAACAGCGGCCTGGATCAGCGCGTCCAGCTTGCGCCCGACCTGGCTTTTCCAGCCCGGCATGGCGGCGATATAGGCCTGGACCGGGGTGTCGCCGTCTCCCTTGGCGATCTGCGGGTTGCCGCCCGACAGCAGCTTCGGTTCGGACCTCTCCCCGGCCACGGCTCCCTCCTAGCCTTGCGCGCGCCGTCCGCTTCGCCCCTTGGCGACATAGGGCAGCACGAACATGTACAGGCCGCTGACCAGCAGCAGGATCAGCGGGACCAGGGCGAACAGCCCGACCCAGCCTGGGGGCTGCCCCTTGGTCATGACGATCATGTAGCCGATGACGCCGGCCGTGAAGAGGATCGACAACCAGCGATGGGTCTGTCGGATGAGGGCGTTCCAGTTCAAGGGTCTTTCTCCTTCGGGATCGGGCGCTGCGGACGGCTAGTCCAGCCGCTCCAGCAGTTGGTCCAGATTGCCCAGGAACGACTTCCAGCCGGCGTGGGCGCCGCCGTAGGCCTGCTTCTGGTCGGGATGGAAACCGGCCTGCTCGACGCGCAGGTGCGTGCCCGTGGCGGTCGGGGTCAGGGTGAAGGTCACCACGCTCTGGAGGTTGTAGGCCGCGTCCTCGTGGGCGAAATCCCAGGTATAGGACAGGGTCTTCTGGGGCTCGACGGCCAGAACCTTGCAGTCCAGCACCCCGCCCCACTCCCCGCGCAGGTTGAAGCTGTGGCCCACCTGGGGCTTGAAGTCGTTCTTCATCAGCCATTCCTCCATCAGGTGCGGCTGGGTCAGGGCGCGCCAGAGCTTTTCCGGCGGATGAGCGATGTCACGCTCGACGACGACGGAACGGGTTTGCGTCGCGGTGCTGGTCATTGGTCCATCCTGTTGAGCAGGTCTTCGAGATTGTCGAACCGGGTTTCCCAGAACCCGGCCATGCGGCTTGTCCAGTCGACCAACGGGGCCAGGGCGTTCAGCTGGGCGCTGTAGTGCGTCTGCCGGCCCTCATGACGGTCGCTGACTAGGCCGGCCTGCTTGAGCACCCCAAGATGCTTGGAGACCGCCGGCTGCGAGACTCCGGCCAAGGCCGTCAGGGCCCCGACCGTCTGTTCGCCGTCGCGGCACAGCCGCTCGAAGATCCCACGTCGGGTGGGATCGGCGAGCGTCTTGAAAAGCAGGTCGTGAGCGTCCGTCATGAAAAACCGATAACCCGTTGGCTATGGGTTACTCATAGCTGGCGAGTTATGAGTCAGTCAAGGCCTGCCGAAAGCTTCGAAATCGGCCGGTATCCGAGCCATCGGCTTGACGTCTATGGGAGCGGTATCATCTAAGACCCGTTCAACGACGACACGAGGATCGCGCCATGACCATCACCGGAGAGCTTCTGATCGACGGCGGCGCCCGCCCCGGGACCGGCGGCGCGATCCACGCGGTCGACCCCAGCACCGGAGCCACCCTGGACGTGACCTTCGGTGGCGCGACCAAGGCCGATCTCGACGAGGCCTGTGCCCTGGCGGCCGCGGCCTTCGGGCCCTATCGCGCCACCTCGCCCGAGCAGCGGGCCGTGTTCCTGGAAACCGTCGCCGCCAAGATCGAGGCGATCGGCGACGACCTGATCGTTCGGGCCATGGCCGAGACCGGCCTGCCCCGCGCCCGCCTGGAAGGCGAGCGCGGCCGCACCATGGGCCAGCTGAAGATGTTCGCCGGCGTGCTGCGCGACGGCGGCTGGCTGGAGGCCCGGATCGACCCGGCCCAGCCGGACCGCAAGCCGCTGCCGCGTCCGGACCTGCGCCTGCGCAACGTGCCGCTGGGTCCGGTGGCGGTGTTCGGCGCCAGCAACTTCCCGCTGGCCTTCTCGGTGGCCGGCGGCGACACCGCCTCGGCCCTGGCGGCCGGCTGCCCGGTGGTGGTCAAGGCCCACCCGGCGCATCCGGGTACGTCGGAACTAGTCGGCCGCGCCGTTCAGGAGGCCGTGAAGGCATGCGGCCTGCCGTCGGGCGTCTTCGCCCTGCTGCACGACGCCGGCATCGAGATCTCGCAAGGCCTGGTCGCCGACGCCCGCATCAAGGCCGCGGGCTTCACCGGGTCGCGCCGCGCGGGCCTGGCCCTGACGGCCGTCGCCCAGGGCCGTCCCGAGCCGATCCCGTTCTACGCCGAGATGAGCAGCATCAACCCGGTGCTGCTGCTGCCGAACGCCCTGAAGGCGCGCGGCGCGGCCATCGCCCCCGAGTTCGTCGCCGCTCTCACCCAAGGCGCCGGTCAGTTCTGCACCAATCCCGGCCTGATCCTGGGCATCGACGGCCCCGAGCTGGACGCCTTCCTGGCGGCCACCGCCGAGGTGATCGCCAAGGCCCCGGCCGGCCAGATGCTGACCCCCGGTATCTGCAAGGCCTATACCGGCGGCGTGAAAGCCCTGGCCGAAACCTCGGGCGTCACCGAGGTGGCGCACGGCCTGGAAGGCGGCCACGGCCAGGGCCGCGCGACCCTGTTCTCGGTGGACGCCGCCACCTTCCTGGCCACGCCGCACCTGCAGGACGAAGTGTTCGGCGCCGCCTCGCTGGTGGTCCGCGCCCAGGACCTGGCCCAGCTGACCCAGGTGCTCGCCGCCCTGGAAGGCCAGCTGACCATCGCCGTGCACATGGACGAGGCCGACACAGACCTGGCCCGCGCCCTGCTGCCGACCCTGGAGCTGAAGGCCGGCCGCGTGCTGGTCAACGGCTTCGGCACCGGCGTCGAGGTCGGCCACGCCATGGTCCACGGCGGCCCGTTCCCGTCGACTTCCGACAGCCGCTCGACCTCGGTCGGTTCGCTGGCGATCTTCCGCTTCCTGCGGCCGGTCAGCTACCAGAACCTGCCGGCGGCCCTGCTGCCGGTGGAACTGCAGGACGCCAACCCGCTGGGCATCGCGCGGCGGGTGGATGGCAAGGTCGTGCTGGCCTAGGCGCCTCGCCTCGGTCGGGGACAGGCGCATGCGCCTGTCCCCAATCGTTCCTCGGCCTAAACCGCCCCGTAGCCCCCGCCACCGGGGGTCTCAATGACGATTGAATCCCCCGCCGCGACCTCCACAGCGTCGGTCGCGCCGAGCACCTGAACCGAGCCGTCCTCCCGCTCGACGCGGGCCGCGCCCAACGCGCCTGGACCACCGCCCGCCAACCCGAACGGCGCCACCCGTCGGCGGTTGGACAGCAGGGTCGCCGTCATCGGTTCGCGGAAGCCGATCCTGCGCACCACCCCGTCGCCGCCGCGACGGGCGCCGGCCCCGCCCGAGCCGCGCCGGATCGAGAACGCCTCGACCAGCACCGGATAGCGGCTCTCCAGCACCTCCGGGTCGGTCAGGCGGCTGTTGGTCATGTGGGTCTGGACCGCGTCGGCGCCGTCGAAGTCCGGCCCGGCCCCGGCCCCGCCGCAGATGGTCTCGTAATATTGCCGCCGGTCGTCGCCGAAGGTGAAGTTGTTCATCGTCCCCTGGGCGGCCGCCATCACCCCCAGCGCGCCATAGAGGGCGTCCACCACCACCTGGCTGGTCTCGACATTGCCGGCCACCACCGCCGCCGGATAGCGCGGCCGCAGCATCGAGCCCTCGGGGATCACCAGCTCGACCGGCCGCAGGCAGCCGTCGTTCATCGGGATCTCGTCGTCGACCAGGGTGCGGAACACGTAGAGCGCCGCCGCCCGGCAGATCGAGGCCGGGGCGTTGAAATTGGTCGGGACCTGGTCGCTGGTGCCGGTGAAATCGACCCGCGCGATGCGCGTCGCGCGGTCCACCGTGATCGCCACCTTCACCACCGAACCGTCGTCCAGTTCGTAGGCGAAGGCCCCGTCCGACAGGGTGGCCAGCACACGCCGCACGGCCTCCTCGGCGTTGTCCTGCACGTGAGCCATGTAGGCCTCGACCACCGCCTGGCCGAACTCGGCGACCAGGCCCGTTAGGCTTTCGGCGCCGCGCGCGCACGCCGCCACCTGGGCCTTGAGGTCGCCGATGTTCTGGTCGGGATTGCGGGCCGGCCACTTGCCCGAGGCCAATAGCGCCCGAACCTCGGCCTCGCGGAACCGCCCGCCCTCGACCAGCAGGAAGTTCTCGATCAGCACCCCCTCCTCCTCGACGGTGCGGCTGCCCGGCGGCATCGAACCCGGCGTGATCCCGCCGATATCGCCCTGGTGGCCCCGCGCCGCGACATAGAAGGCCAGCGCCCCGGCCGCGTCGAACACCGGCATGACCACGGTCACGTCCGGCAGGTGGGTGCCGCCGTTATAGGGCGCGTTGAGCATGTAGACGTCGCCGGGCAGGAGGCCCCGGCGATCGTGCAGCCGTCCGTCGCGGACAGCCCGCACGCTGTCGCCCATCGAGCCCAGGTGCACGGGCATGTGCGGGGCGTTGGCGATCAGGGCGCCGTCGCGGTCGAACAGGGCGCAGGAGAAGTCCAGCCGCTCCTTGATGTTGACGGAATAGGCGGTGTTCTGCAGCGCGAAGCCCATCTCCTCGGCCACGGCCATGAACAGGTTGTTGAACACCTCCAGCATCACAGGATCGGCCTTGGTCCCGGCCGCCTGGCGCGGGGCCAGGGCGACGACGCGGTCGATGATCAGGTTCAGGTGGCGGTCGACCGTCGCCCGCCAACCAGGCTCGATCACCGTGGTGCCGGTGTCTTCGCGGACGATGGCCGGCCCCGCCACCTCGCCGCCGATCGGCAGGGCGGCGCGGTCGAACACCGGCGCGGCGTGCTCGGCGCCGGCCATGCGGACGGTGAGGACCGCCAGGGGCTCGGGCTTGGAGTCCGCGCCGAGGCCCAGGTCCGGCGCCCCGCCGGCGTCGGCGTGACCGATAGCTTCCACGGCCAGAGCCTCGACGACCAGGGCCGTGCCCGGCGAGACGAAGCCAAAGCGCCGATGGTGCAGGGCCTCGAAAGCCTCGCCCACGGCCGCCGCGTCGCCCAGCGGCACGCGCAGCGGGGTGTCGGTCCCGGCGTACTTGACCAGCACGCTGGCGATCGTCTCGACCCGGACCAGCGGCGCGTTCTGGGCCCACAGCGCGGCCTCGGCCTCGCTCGCCAGGACGGCCGCGCGGCCGGTCAGGTCTTCGGCGGCGTCGGCCAGCGGCCGCTCCACTGTCGCCTCGCGCAGGGTCCGCAGGTCGGCCAGGCCCATGCCGTAGGCGCTGAGCACCCCGGCGAAGGGGTGGATCATCACCTCGGTCATGCCCAGGGCGTCGGCGACCAGGCAGGCATGCTGGCCGCCCGCCCCGCCGAAGCAGGCCAACACGTAGCGGGTGACGTCGTAGCCGCGCTGGATCGAGATCTGCCGCACGGCCTTGGCCATGTTCTCCACGGCGATGGTGACGAAACCCTCGGCGATCTCGACCGGCGTCATGGCTCTGCCGGTCGCGACCAGGATCTCGGCCGCGAGCGCCTCGAATTTCGCCGTGACCACGTGGCGATCCAGCGGCTGGTCGGCGTTCGGGCCGAACACCGCCGGGAAGAAGTCGGGCGACAGCTTGCCCAGCATGACGTTGCAATCGGTCACGGTCAGCGGCCCGCCACGCCGGTAGCAGGCCGGGCCGGGATTGGCGCCGGCCGAGGCCGGGCCGACCCGGAACCGCGCCCCGTCGAACGAACAGATCGAACCGCCGCCGGCCGCCACGGTGTGGATGTTCATCATCGGCGCGCGCATCCGCACCCCGGCCACCACCGTCTCGTAGGCCCGCTCGTACTCGCCCGCGAAGTGGCAGACGTCGGTCGAGGTGCCGCCCATGTCGAAGCCGATCACCCGCTCGAAGCCGGCCTGGGCCGCCGTCCTGGCCATGCCGACGACCCCGCCGGCCGGACCGGACAGGATCGCGTCCTTGCCCCGGAAGGCGTGGGCGTCGGTCAGGCCTCCGTTGGATTGCATGAACAGCAGCCGGGTCTCGCGCCCCAGGGCGTCGGCGACCTTGTCGACATAACGGCGCAGGATCGGCGACAGGTAGGCGTCGACCACGGTCGTGTCCCCGCGCCCGACCAGCTTCATCAGCGGGCTGACCTCGTGACTGACCGACACCTGGGTGAAGCCGACCTCGCGGGCGATCGCCGCGACCCTCGCCTCGTGATCGGTGAAGCGAAAGCCGTGCAGCAGCACGACGGCCACGGCCCGAAAGCCGGCGTCGAAGGCGGCCTGCAGCCCCGCGCGGGCCCCGAGCTCGTCGAGCGGCCGCAGCACCGCGCCCTCGACGCTGATCCGTTCGTCGACCTCGACCACGTGGCCGTACAGCGCCTCGGGCTTGACGATCCGCCGGTCGAACAGCTTGGGCCGGGCCTGGTAGCCGATGCGCAGGGCGTCGGCGTGGCCCCGGGTGATCGCCAGGACCGTGGGCTCGCCCGCCCGCTCGAGCAGGGCGTTGGTGGCCACGGTGGTGCCCATCTTGACCGCGTCGATGGCGCCGTCGCCGTCCAGCAGCGCCCGCACGCCGGCCACCGCCGCGTCGTCATACTGCTCGGGGTTTTCCGACAGCAGCTTGTGGGTCAGCAGGGTCCCGTCCGGGCGCCGCGCGACGATGTCGGTGAAGGTGCCGCCTCGGTCGATCCAGAACTCCCAGCCGCGGTCGGTCATCAAGATCCCCTTCGTCGGATCCCTTTTGGCGCTGAGGCTGGTCGGTATCAAGGACTCTGGCCGCCCGCACGATCGGGGACAGGCGCATGCGCCTGTCCCCAGCCCACTCAGCGCATCGCCTCCACGCCCGCCCAGATCCCCAGGCCCAGGAAGATCAGCGCCGCGCCCAGGCGCACATATTTCAGCGGCACGATCTTGGTCGCCGCCTCGCCCAGGTACACGGCGGGGATGTTGGCGGCCATCATGCCCACGGTGGTGCCGGCCGCCACCCAGAACACGTCATGGAAGCGCGCGCCCAGGGCGACCGTGGCGATCTGGGTCTTGTCGCCCATCTCGACCAGAAAAAAGGCGATGGTGGTGGTCAGGAACACCCCATAGCGACCCGCGCCGCCGGGCAGATCGTCGTCGGCCTTGTCGGGGATCAGGGCCCAGGCGGCCATGGCGACGAACGAGACGGCGATGGCCCACTTGAACCAGGCGCCGTCGAACAGGCCCGAGACCAGCGATCCAGCCAGGGCCGCCAGGGCGTGGTTGGCCAGGGTGGCGACCAGTATGCCCAGGATGATGGAAACGGGCTTCTTGAAGCGGGTGGCCAGGATAATGGCCAGAAGCTGGGTCTTGTCGCCGATCTCGGCGATGGCCACCACGAGGGCCGAAACGAGCAGGGATTCCATGAAATCAAACCGTCCGGGCCGAGCGCACGCCAATAGCGTCGGAGACCCCGCCCAGCCCGGAACGGAAACCGACGCCATTGGTCTCGCCGCGGAAGCCGATGGCCTCCTTCACCCGCGCCATGCCCCTTCCCGATGAAAGAAAGGAGGCAAGTGTGTTGACGACGGGCCCCGCTGATCGGCGCGGGCGGCTACTCCCCAAAGGTGCGGGGTGAGTAGCGGCGTTGGGTGTGGAGGTCAAGTCGCGCTGCGGCTGGGGACAGGCGCATGCGCCTGTCCCCGTCCTCTCAGATCGCCGCCGGCGGGTCGAACCGCATCGCGTGGATCGACACCCGCACCTTGCCGCCGGTGAAGGCGCCGCCAGACGACGTGATCACCACCGGCGTGTCGGCGTAGTAGGCCGTCGGGCCGATCACCCCCACATTGCTGGCGTTCTTGGCCACGCCCAGCGCGGCGCCGAACTTGCCCGCCTCGCCGGCCACGCCGCAGCTGTAGGAGGTCGCTCCGGTGATCGCCGCGCTGGTGCGGGTCGAGACGCCCAGCACGATGGCGCGGGCCGGGATCATCACGGTCGTGGCCACCGAGGCGCCGGACAGGGTCACCTCCTGCTCGAGAATCTCGAATCGCGTGGCGGCGAAGAACGGCGAGCGAGCGGCCGTCAGGGCCTTGAAGGTCGAGGACAGCGGAGTCCAGTTCTCGCCGTCGTGGATCAGGGCCAGGCCCTCGTCGATGATCCAGGCCAGCCAGCCGGCCCTGGGCGTCAGGGCCTCCCAGACGCCGTCGACATAATGGGCCAGCAGGCCGGCGGCCTTGTCGAACCAGGCGGCGCCGGTCGCGCCGGTCGGCAGGATGTGCATCGCCCCGTCGGCCGGGGAAGCCGGCTGGGCGGCGACGGTCCGGCTCTGGACCGCCAGCTGGACCAGGCCGTCCAGCCTGCCGAGGGCCTCGTTGACGGTGATGTGCTTCTGGGCCTGGCCGGCCGCTAGGAAGGGCAGCGACAGGCGAGGCGTGGTGGTGTTGGACATGGGAACTCCTGGAGGGTTTCAACGCCTCCAGTGTCGCCCCGCCGCGAGTCCCCGAGGATCGACAGCCGTGGATCCCCTGCTCGTCCCCGCCTACTGGGCCGCGAAAGCCAGGCGATTGCCCGATGTCAACGCGGTCTTGGCGGCCAGCTCCGCCTTGGCGTCCTCATACTGCTCCGCGAACTTGGCGATCAGCTCGCCGGCCGACAGCACCGCGTCGATGGCGCCGACGCCCTGGCCGGAACCCCAGATGTCGCGCCAGGCCTTGGCTTCCTGATTGCCGCCGGAACCGAAGTTCATGGCCGATGGGTCGCTGACCGGCAGGTTCTCGGGATCGAGCCCCGCCCGGACGATCGACTGGCGCAGATAGTTGCCGTGCACGCCGGTGAACAGGTTCGAATAGACGATGTCGTTGGCCCGGGCCTCGACGATAGTGTCCTTGTAGCCCTGGGGCGCGTTGGCCTCCTTGGTCGCGATGAAGGCCGAGCCGATATAGGCCAGGTCGGCGCCCATGGCCTGGGCGGCCAGGATCGAGCGGCCCGAGGCGATCGAGCCCGACAGCGCCACCGGCCCGTCGAACCACTGGCGGATCTCCTGGATCAGGGCGAACGGCGACAGGGTTCCGGCGTGACCTCCGGCCCCCGCCGCCACCGGGATCAGGCCGTTCGCGCCCTTCTCGATGGCCTTGTGGGCGTGCTTGTCGTTGATCACGTCGTGCAGTGTGATCCCGCCATAGCTGTGGATCGCGGCGTTCAGGTCCTCGCGCGCGCCCAGCGATGTGATCACCACCGGAACCTTGTACTTCACGCAGAGCTCGACATCCTCCTGGAGCCGGTTGTTGCTCTTGTGGACGATCTGGTTGACGGCGAACGGGGCCGAGGGCGCGTCGGGATTGGCCCGGTCATGGGCCGCCAGTTCCTCGGTGATCCGCGCCAGCCACTCGTCCAGCTGCGAGATCGGCCGGGCGTTCAGGGCCGGGAACGAACCGACGACGCCGGCCTTGCACTGGGCGATGACCAGGTCGGGATTGCTGATGATGAACAGCGGAGACGCGATGACGGGCAGGCGCAGGCGGTCGCGCAGGATCGGCGGCAAGGCCATGGGAACGTCTCCTTTGGGGCGGCCGCTGCGGGCGGCGCATGTAAACAGCGTTAGCTTAAACGGTCGTTCGTACCCGGCGCAAGCGCTTGACCTCCCCGGCGGCACGGGGGCATCTGCTGGCCAAAACAAGAAAATGCTGCGGTGCAGGAGACAAACGTCGTGATTCACCCGCCCTCCCGGCTGGCCGAGGATTTTGGCGCCCCGGACCCCTCGAAATGGATGGCCCTGGTCGACAAGACCCTCAAGGGCCAGGCGTTCGACGACGCCCTGGTCACCCCGACCGCCGACGGCCTCGCCATCCAGCCGCTCTACACGGCGCAGGACGGCGTGGCCGTGGCCCGCGACCTGCGGGCGCGCGACGCCGTGCGGCCCTGGGACCTGCGCATGCCCGCCGCCCATCCCGATCCCCGCCAGGCCGCCGCCGAGATCATGAAGGACCTGGAGAACGGTGCGGCCTCGGTGCTGCTGGTTCTCGATCCCACCGGGGTCAACGGCGTGGCCGTCGGTTCGCTGCAGGACATGGCCCAGGCGCTGAACGGCGTGCTGCTGGACCTGGCCCCCGTCGCCCTGGACGCCGGTTTCCTGGGCCCCAAGGCCGCCGACTGGCTGGCCGCCTTGGCCAAGGCGGCGCCCAACGCGCCCCTCGCCTTCCACATGGATCCGCTGACCGCCTTCGCCCAGGCCGGCGCCAGCCCGGGGCCCATCGAGGGTCACCTGGTTTCGGCGGCGACGGTCGGGGCGCGGCTGTCGGACACCTACGCCAAGGCCAGCCTGATGCTGGCCACCGGCCGCGCGGCGCACGAGGCCGGCGGCTCCAACACCGAGGAGCTGGCGGTGATGGCCGCCTGCGCCCTGGCCTACGCCAAGGCTTTGGCGCGAGCCGGCCTCTCCATGCAGGAGGCCTTCTCCCGGATCACCCTGGGCGTCAGCCTCGACGCGGAATATTTCACCGGCGTGGCCAAGGTCCGCGCCGCCCGGGCCCTGTGGGCGCGGATCACCGACGCCTGCGGCGTATCGGTTACCGCCGTCATCGAGGCCCGCTCGTCGCAGCGCATGCTGACCCGGGCCGACGCCTGGACCAACCTGCTGCGCCTGACCGCTGCGGGCTTCGCCGGCGCGGTCGGCGGCGCCGACGCCATCGTCCTGGGCGCGTTCACCGACGCCATCGGCCTGCCCACCGCCTTCGGCCGCCGCCAGGCCCGCAACACCCAGCTGGTGCTGATGGAGGAAAGCCATCTGGGCCGCGTCGCCGACCCGGCCGGCGGGTCCTGGTACCTGGACAGCCTGACCGACCAGCTGGCCCGCGCCGCCTGGGGCGGCTTCCAGGCCATCGAGGCGGCCGGCGGGATCGTCAAGGCGCTGGAGAGCGGACGGGTCGCCGATATCGTCGACGCCACGCGCGCGGCGCAGGAGGCTGCCTTCGCCGACAAAAGCCGCAAGATCCTGGGGGTCACCGCCTTTCCCAACGCCGACGACAAGCCGGTGGAGGTCGCAACGCCCAGCACCGGCGACTTCGCCGTCGATCCGCCCAACGTTCGCGTGCCTGGACCAGATTCCCGCTGTCCGCCGCTGGCGCCCATCCGGTTCTCGGCCGCCTTCGAGGGAGCCCAGGCATGAGCAAGTTCCCCGACTTCACGAGCCTACCCTTCGAGGCCGCCGCGACCAACTCCGCTCCGGAAGGCGCCGCCTGGGCCACGCCGGAGGGGATCGACGTGCCCCCGGCCTTCACGGCCGACGACACCGCCGGCCTGGACTTCACCGGCGGCTATCCCGGCGTCGCGCCGTTCGTGCGCGGCCCCTACCCGACCATGTACGTGACCAACCCGTGGACGGTGCGGCAGTACGCGGGCTTTTCGACCGCCGAGGACAGCAACGCCTTCTACAGACGCAACCTGGCCGCTGGTCAGATGGGCCTGTCGGTGGCCTTCGACCTGGCCACCCACCGGGGCTATGACAGCGACCACGAGCGAGTGAAGGGCGACGTCGGCATGGCCGGCGTGGCCATCGACTCGATCCTCGACATGCGCACCCTGTTTTCCGGCATCCCGCTCGACAAGATGAGCGTGTCGATGACCATGAACGGCGCGGTGCTGCCGATCCTGGCGCTCTACATCGTGGCGGCCGAGGAACAGGGCGTCAGCCCCGACAAGCTCTCGGGGACCATCCAGAACGACATCCTCAAGGAGTTCATGGTCCGCAACACCTATATCTATCCGCCCGCGCCCTCGATGCGGATCATCTCGGACATCTTCGCCTTCACCTCGGCGAACATGCCCAAGTTCAACTCGATCTCGATCAGCGGCTATCACATGCAGGAGGCCGGAGCGACGGCCGACCTGGAGCTGGCCTACACCCTGGCCGACGGGATCGAGTACGCCCGGGCGGGCGTCGCCGCCGGCATGAGCATCGACACCTTCGCCCCGCGCCTGTCGTTCTTCTGGGCGATCGGCATGAACTACTTCATGGAAGTGGCCAAGATGCGCGCAGCCCGCCTGCTGTGGGCCCGGCTGATGAAGCGCGAGTTCGATCCCAAGGATGACCGGTCGCTGTCCCTGCGCACCCACAGCCAGACCTCGGGCTGGTCCCTGGCCGCCCAGGACGTGTTCAACAACGTGGCCCGCACCTGCGTCGAGGCCATGGCGGCGGTCAACGGCCAGACCCAGAGCCTGCACACCAACGCCCTGGACGAGGCCCTGGCCTTGCCGACTGACTTCTCGGCCCGCATCGCCCGCAACACCCAGCTGTTCCTTCAGATGGAAAGCGGCACGACCCGTGTCGCCGACCCGTGGGGCGGCTCCTACTATGTCGAGCGCCTGACCCACGACCTGGCCGTCAGGGCCCTGGCGCATATCGAGGAGGTCGAGGCCGCCGGCGGCATGGCCAAGGCCATCGAGCAGGGCATTCCCAAACTGCGCATTGAGGAGGCCGCCGCCAAGACCCAGGCCCGCATTGACGCCAATCGCCAGAGCGTGGTCGGCGTCAACCGCTACAAGCCGGAGGTCGCCGACGACATCCCGATGCTGAAGGTCGACAACACCTCGGTGCGCAATCAGCAGCTGGAGAAGCTGGCCCGGCTGAAGGCCGAGCGCGATCCGGCCGCGACGGCCGCGGCGCTGAAGGCGCTGGAGGACGGGGCGCGGGGAACCGGCAACCTGCTGGCCCTGGCCGTCGACGCGGCCCGCGCCAAGGCCACGGTCGGCGAGATCAGCCTGGCGATGGAAAACGTCTTCGGTCGTCACCGCGCCAGCATCCAGGCGATCCAGGGCGTCTACGGCGCCGAGGCCGGCGCCGATCCCAAGGCCGCCCGAGCCCGGGCCATGGTCGCCGCCTTCCAGGAGGCCCATGGCGGTCCGCCTCGCATCTTGGTGGCCAAGATGGGCCAGGACGGCCATGACCGCGGCCAGAAGGTGATCGCCAGCGCCTTTTCCGACCTCGGCTTCGACGTCGACATCGGCCCGTTGTTCCAGACCCCGGCCGAGGCCGCCAAGCTGGCGGTCGACAACGCCGTCCACATCGTCGGGGCCAGCTCGCTGGCGGCCGGCCACCTGACCCTGGCCCCGGAGCTGAAGGCCGAACTGGCTAGGCAGGGCCGCCCGGACATCATGATGGTGGTCGGCGGCGTGATCCCGCCGCAGGACTTCCAGGCGCTGATCGACGCCGGCGCCGCGGCGATCTTCCCGCCCGGTACGGTGATCGCCGAGGCGGTGATCGAGTTGCTGGACAAGCTGAACAAGCAGCTCGGCTACACCCAGGGCGAGGCGGCCTAGGCGGAGGCTGCACGTTCCCTCGATCCGAACTCCCCGGGGAGCGCGATCTTCGGTTCACACGCGGCGGGCTGGATGGAGCGATCGTTCCTCCGTCGAGACCCGCCATGTTCCAGCCCGCACGCGAAATGACCAGCCCGCCGCGAGTCGTCGCGGCGATCCTGTTCGCCTTCGCTTTTCCGCCCCTGGCCGTAGACCTGCTGGCCGCGGCCATGGCGCTGCCGAAGGAGCCGCACAGGATTTCCATCGTGGTGGCGGCCCTGCCTGGCGCGCTGATGATGAGCCTGCTCGCGGGCTGGATCTTCGTGCTGCCGGCCTGCGTGGCCTGGGCGGTGCTGCATCAGTTGGACCGGCAATACCGATCGGCGGCGGCCTTTGTGGGTTTGGCGACCGGTCTGGCCTTCGCCGCCCTGCTGAAGACCTTTGACGACGAAGACACCCAAGCCGTCGCCATGCACCTGACCGGCGCGGCGGCCGGCCTTCTCACGGGCCTCGGCGTCTGGTGGATAGCCTACGGCCGGCAAGAACGGTTCCGGTCAATCGTCACCCGGCCGCCCTTGAACCTGTGATCGACAACCGTCCGGTCCGGGCGCCTAGCGCCTAGGACCGCGTCTTCTTCGACCTGCGCTTTTTGCGGGTCTTCGGGTCGATCTCTTCGGGCAGGCCGTGCCGGGCTTCGACGTCCTTCTGCAACGCCTTGGCCGCCATCAGGTGGCCCGGGAACAGGGTGTCGACGGCCCAGCCCAGCACCGGTACGGTGTCGGACAGGTTGTCGGCGGCCAGATAGGCGGCCATCCGCGCCAGGGTCGGGGTGGACGCCTTGGCTTGAACGGCATGGAACAGCAACAGACCGCCCGCGCCCAGGCCGTAGGCCAGGCCCGCCCAGGGGACCCAGGCCAGAACCCCGTCCAGCCCCAGGCCGAACGGCCCTATGCCGATCAGCCGGTCGGAGAGCCGTTTGATGGTCTCGGCGTGCCGCCAGGCCTGATGCGCCTTCTGGCGCTCGCTGGCGGGGCCTTCGTCGACGACGTAGCCCTCAAGGGTTTCGCTGCGTTCGGTCATGTCAGGTCAACGCCCCGCGGCGGACTTGGTTGTCGCCGGGCGAACGGACCTGGCGCTTTCCTGGCCGTACTTGGGGCGGCTAGAGGCTCGTCAGCCGCTTGGCCTGGGCGACCCAGGCGTCGCGTTCGGCGCGGCCCCGCAGGTTCAGCTTGGCGTCGACGTCGGCCAAGTCTTCGGCGCCCCAGGCGGCGATCTGCTCGAAGCGCGTTACACCCAGCTCGGCCAGGGACGCGGCCAGCTTGGGACCGATCCCGACCAGCTGGGTCAGGTCGTCGGCCGCCGACTTGGCCGTCTCGACGGCCGGCCCGGCGGCGGCGTCCAGGGTTTCCTGGACCTCGGTCGTCACGGTTTCGGCGGTGTCGAGCGCGACTTCGGCGACCGTCTCGGCGCCAGCGGTCGCCTCGACCGGCGCCAGGACGGGCGCCTCGGTGACGGGGTCGATCGGAGCTTCGACGGCCGGCTCGGGCGCCAGTGTGACGGGTTCAGACGCGGGCAAGCCCCCGGTCAGGGCCCCGGTCAGGGTCGGCGCCAGCAGGGCCTCGACATTGACCGCCTCGCGCCAGCGGGCCGACCACCACCACCAGGTGGCGCCGGCCATCGCCGCGCCGCCGAACACCAGCCACAGCGGCGAGGCCGCGCCGGCCATCAGGTTCGGGCCCTTTTCAGGATCGATCTTGGGCAGTTCGGGAAGGAATGACAGGGTCATGGCCGAGCTCCAACAACCGTTTGTTGCAGTGCAGCATAACACGGTTTTGCCGTTGGCGAGTCGCATAATCGCAACCTTGGGATCAAATCAGTCCTGTTGCGCCCAGGGCCAGGCCGGCGGCGACCATCGCCCCCACCACCGCCAGGATCGGGACGCGCAACGCGAACACCAGGCCGCAGGCCAGGAGGGTCAGTCCCGCCGCCGGAAGGTTGACGCTGCCCAGGTCGGGCGCCTCGGCCCTCAGGGGTCCCCAGGCCCGGACCGCGCCGACCCGGAACAGCAGGTGGACCGCGAACCAGACGGCCAAGTTGGCGATCACCCCGACGGCGGCCGCCGAGACCAGGGACAGGGCGCGCGCCGGCCGGGGGCGCGAGCGCAGGCGCTCGAAGACCGGCCCGCCGGCGAAGATCCACAGGAACGACGGCGCGAAGGTGGTCCAGGCGGCCATCAGCCCGCCGGCCAGGGCGGCGATCCAGGCCCATTCCGGCGGCGCGTTCTGGTAGGCCCCGACGAAGCCGACGAAGACCAGGACCAGCACCAGCGGCCCCGGCGTCGTCTCGGCCAGGCCCAGGCCGTCCAGCATCTGGCCCGGCGCCAGCCAGCCGAACGCGCCCGCCGCCTGGCCGACATAGGCCAGGGCCGCATAGGCGCCGCCGAAGCTGGCCATGGCCAGGATGCTGAACACCCCGCCCATCCGGGCCAGGGTGGATCCCGGCGCCAAGACCAGGGCCAGCAGCACCGGCGCCAGCCATATCGCCAGGCAGACCAGGGCGGTGCGCCAGGGAGTCCGTGTCCCCGTTTCCGCGGGTACGACCGCCACCGCGCCGCCGCCCAGGATCCAGCCGACCGCGCCGGCGGCCAGGATGATCAGCGGAAAGGGCAGAACGGTGAAGGTCAGGGCGGCGAAGGCCAGGCCCGCCGCCCACCAGCCGGCGACGCCCTTGATCGCTCGGCCGCCCATGCGGATCAGGGCCTGCAGCACCAGGGCGACCACCGCCGCCTTCAGCCCCAGCAGGGCCGGTCCCGCCCAGGCCGCGCGGCCGTGGGCGACGTACAGCGCCGACAGGCCCAGCATCACGGCCAGACCCGGCAGAACGAACAGCAGGCCCGCCGCGATCCCGCCGCGCACGCCGTGCAGGCGCCAGCCCAGCCAGGTGGCCAGTTGCTGGGCCTCCGGCCCCGGCAGCAGCATGCAGAAGCTCAGGGCGTGGGCGAACCGTTCCTCGTCGACCCAGCCGCGCCGTTCCACCACCTCGCGGTGCAGCAAGGCGATCTGGCCGGCCGGACCGCCGAAGCCCAGGCAGCCGACCTTCAACCAGACCCAAAACGCTTGCCGAAAGCTGGGCTGGCCGGTCGTCACGCGCGCCAGACCCGCGCCTTGGCGCCGGCGTCGCCGAGCGTGTCGGCCAGCCAGGTCGTGACCTCGGCGATCACGCCTTCGGCGGACTTCGGCGTCCCGACCACGACCATCGCACAACCGTTCATCTTCATCGGATCCGTCAGCGGCCGCAGGCGCAGCTCCGCAGCTAGCGCGTCGTTCGTGACGGTTTCCATCGCCCGCATGAAGGCGTCGAAGGTTTCCAGGTCCTTCAGCGGCATCCAGGCGGCGATCACCGCGTCCCTGTCCCGGGCCAGCACCGCCTTTGTCGTGGCGACGATCTGGGCGTAGTCGTCGCTGCGCTCGAACGGCGGATCGATCAGGACGAAGGTGCGCCCGCCCTTCCCCGCCCGCGCGGCGGCCGTGGCGTAGCCGTCGTCCTTCAGCGCCTGGGCGAAGGCATAGGGGGCCAGGGTCCGGCGCAGGCTGTCGAAGTCGTCGGGCCGCAGTTCGCAGGCGGTGTAGCGGTCGGTCTTGCGCAGGGCCCGCGCGATCAGCAGCGGCGAGCCGGGATAGAGCGACCCCGCGCCGCCGCCGTTCAAGGCCCTCACCGCCGCCACGAGCGGCGCGAACACCGTCGGAACCTGCGCCATCGCCTGCAGTCGGCCGATCCCGGCCGCCGCCTCGCCCGAGCGCTGGGCCATGTCGCCGCCCAGGTCGTAGGCCCCGGCTCCGGCATGGGTGTCGATCACCGACAGGGGCGTGTCCTCGGCGGTCAGCGCCTCCAGCAAGGCCAGCAGGATCGCGTGCTTCTGCAGGTCGGCGAAATTGCCGGCGTGGAAGGCGTGTCGGTAGTTCATGTCTGGCGCGTCGCTCCCGGAACCGGCGCTCCGTCTATCACGTTGGCCGACGATAGGTTGGGAGCCAGGCGATGGACCAGGATATTTCCGAGAACGGCGGCGCGGACCGTCCAGCGAGGTGATGACCGTGCCCCGCGACACGCTCGAGACCCCTCCCGCCGAACGCGCCCTGCTGGCCTATGTCAACGACCAGGAGCAGGGCGTCCGTCGCCTGCCCCGCGGCAAAGGCTTTTCCTATGTCGACGAGGACGGCCGGCCCGTGAAGGACGAGACGACCCTGGCGCGGATCAGGGCCCTGGCCATTCCGCCGGCCTGGACCAGCGTCTGGATCTGCCCCGATCCCAATGGCCACATCCAGGCGGTCGGCCGCGACCAGAAGGGCCGCAAGCAGTATCGCTATCACCCCGACTGGCGGGCCGACCGCGACGCGCGCAAGTACGATCGCATGGCCGCCTTCGGGCGCGCCCTGCCCCGGCTGCGGCGGCGCGTGGCCGCCGACCTAGCGCGCCGGGGCCTGCCGCGCGAGAAGGTGCTGGCCGCCGTGGTCAGCCTGCTGGAGCTGACCCTGATCCGGGTGGGCAATGACGAATACGCCAGAACCAACAAGAGCTTCGGCTTGACGACGATGCAGAAGCGCCACCTGAAGCTGGCCGGCGGCGGTGCGGTGTTCGAGTTCAAGGGCAAGAGCGGCAAGATGCACAGGACGGGCTTCCGCGACCGTCGCCTGGCCCGCATCGTCGCCGCCTGCCAGGAGCTGCGCGGCCAGCGACTGTTCCAGTACATCGACGAGGACGGCCAGCGGCGGGCGGTCGAGAGCAGCGACGTCAACGACTACATCCGCGCCGCCTGCGGCGACGACTTCTCGGCCAAGGACTTCCGCACCTGGTACGGCTCGCTGGCGGCGCTTGAAGCGCTCAGCATGAGCCCTCCGCCCACGACCCAGGCGGAGGCCAAGCGCACGCTCAACACCTGCGTCAAGGCCGTGGCCGGCCTGCTGGGCAACACCCCCGCCGTCTGCCGCGCGGCTTATATTCACCCGAAGGTCCTCGAAGCCTTCGAGACCAGCCAACTGCCAAGGCGGCGAGCCTCGTCGCCCAGGGCCAAGGAGCTGGCGCTACTGAAGCTGGTGGCCAACTGAGCTTGCTAGGGCGTCAACCTCGCGCCAAGCTTGGCCGGAGTCGCCGGGGTTATCGATGTCATTCCAACGTTTCGCGCCTTGGACCTGCGTAGCAATCCTGGCCGCTTGGCCCGTCGCCGCGGCGCCCCGCGCCTGCCCCGCCTCGCCCGAACTGGCTCGACTGGTCGCGGCCTCGTCCAGCATCGTCCAGGGACGCCTCGGCCTTTCACAGGAGGCCCTGGCGAACGCCATCGCGCATCCTGAGTACATCCCCGTGCCGTTGGAGGAAGCGATCTCGTTGAAGGGCCCAAGGCCGAACGCCGTTCAGATCTATCCCAAGGACGAGTCCTATCTTCCGTCGCCCGACGCCCTGCGGGCCGCCATCAACACGCCAGCCCTGCTTTTCCTGACCCAAGCCGGTTCGCCGGCGAAATTCTATTTCGCCGGCCATTCCCCCAAGGCGCTGGCGCCCGCCGCCGGGGCCGAAGCCGGCGTGCGAACCGAGATCGCCCGCCAGGCTTCAGTGCTTCGCGCCACTCCCACCCCGGCCGCCCACGATGCGGAAGTTCGCCGCCTGGTTTCGGAACTGGGCGGACTACGCGGGCGTGCTGGCGCCGACGCTCGTCAGCGGGCGATCTTCGCGCGGCTGGAAGCGCTGGGCCCCGCCGGTGTTCCGGCGATCGTGGCCCACATGGAGGATCACCGCCTCCTGGCCGAGCCGACGATCTCCCTGACAAATCACGCGACCAACGCTTTCGAGGGCGTGCGCCACTACGGTCCCGAGCAAGTGGTCGACGCGCTCGACGCCATTCTGAACCAGATCACTGGCCAGTCTTTCGGCGACATATCCAATGGCGGGACCGAGGCGCAACGCCGGGAGACCGTGAAGGGCTGGCGGGTCTACGCCGCGGACCTGGGATGCCCCGCAAGGTAGCGGCGCCCTAGGTCCCCGCCAGCCGCGCCGCCCGCGCCAGCAGATACCGCTGCTCGGGCGCGCTGGCGGTCAGCGCGCTCGCCGTCCGATAGGCGCCAATCGCCTCGTCCCGATCCCCAGCCATCTCCAACAGGTGGGCCCGCACCGCCGCCAGCCGGTGATGGCCGGCGAGACGCTTGTCGCCCTTGAGCTCGGCCAGCCGCTCCAGACCGGCGCGCGGCCCCTGCGCCATCGCCAGGGCCACGGCGTGGTTCAGCCGGACCATCGGATTGTCGGCCATCCGCTCCAGCAGGCCGTACAGCGCCAGGATCTGCAGCCAGTCGGTGTCCTCGGCCCGAGCGGCCTCGTCGTGCACGGCGGCGATGGCGGCCTGGAGCTGATAGGGGCCGACCGCGCCGCGCGCCAGGCTGGTTTCGACCAGCGCCACGCCCTCGGCGATCGCCGTGGCGTCCCAGAGGCCGCGATCCTGCTCGGCCAGCGAAATCAGCTCGCCGTCAGGCCCCGTCCGGGCCGAACGTCGGGCGTCGGTCAGCAGCATCAGGGCCAGCAGGCCGGCCACTTCGCCGTCGTCCGGCAGCAGGGCCCGGACGGCGCGCGCCAGCCGGATCGCCTCGATCGCCAGGTCGGCCCGTTGCAGCACGGGCCCGGCGCTGGCCGCATAGCCCTCGTTGAAGATCAGGTACAGGACATGCAGCACCGACCGCAGCCGCTCGCCGCGCTCGGTGGCGTCCGGGGCCTCGAACGGCGCGCCCGAGGCGCGGATGCTCTGCTTGGCCCGGCTGATGCGCTGGGCCATCGTCGCCTCGGGCACAAGGAAGGCGCTGGCGATCTCGGCCGTCGTCAGGCCGCCCACCGCGCGCAGCGTCAGGGCGATGGCCGAGGACGAGGTCAGGGCCGGGTGGCAGCACATGAACAGCAGGTTCAGCGTGTCGTCGCGCCCGGCCAGGGCGTCCAGGTCGTCGGATGGCGACACCACCTGGACGTCGCCCTCCATGGCCACCGCCTCGCGCCGCCGCCGGGCGATTTCGCGGCGGATCTGATCGGTCATCCGTCGCGAGGCGACCTGCGCCAGCCAGCCGCCCGGATTGGCCGGCAGGCCGGTCTGCGGCCACTGACGCGCGGCGGCCAGCAAGGCTTCCTGCACTGCGTCCTCGCCGGCGGCGAAGTCGCGGTAGCGGCGAACGACGGCCGACAGGACCCGCGGCGCCAACTCGCGCAGCAGGTCCGTCGTCTGGCGGTCCAGCGCCGCCGAGGCCACAGTCACATGTCCTCGCCGCTGGCCCACATGATCCGCCGCACCTCGACCGGCAGGTTCAGCGGCGCGCCATCGGGACCAGGGCCTTCCGACCAGCGCGAAGCGGCGTAGTAGGCTCGCTCGGCCGTATCGACATCGACGATGACATAGCCGGCCAGGAACTCCTTGGTCTCCGGAAACGGACCATCGGTCACCTCGGGCGCCGCGCCCTGGCGCGCCCGCACGAACCGCGCATCGTCGGGCCCCGCCAAGGCATGGGTGACGATCATCTCGCCCGAGGTGGTGAACTCCTCCCGGAACAGGCGGAGATGCTCCATGTGCGCCTGGACCGCCGCCTGCGGCCACTGGTCCATGGACGGGACGTCCCCGCCGGCCGCGGGGTACTGCATCATCAGGATGTACTTCATCGTCGGTTCCCTTCGGTTGGAGCGCCGTCCTCCGGCGCTTTCGAGGGCAAGTCGGAGCCGTCCGGCCATTCTCGACATGACCCGCGACTTTTTTCGAGTCCATCGGGCGGGCAAGCGTGCTCGCCGCGATCCGCGTTGAATAATTATCGTTTGACAGAAAGAAATTTCACGACGACCTTGGCGTCACGGGAGGACGTTATGAGCACCGTCATCAAACTCAAGCCGCGCGCCGAGACGATCGCCGCGCCGGAAACCGCCGCCCAGCGCCGCGTGCGCCAGGGCAGCTGCGCTCTGGCCTGGCTGTTCACCGGCCTGCTGGTCCTGTCGACGGCCATCCTCGTCACAGCCCTGGGCGCCATGCTGTTCTACAAGGGCGAGCTGGTCCGGATCGGGCCCGACAACTGCTACATCGGCGCCGGGCCGCCCAACTCCGTCGCCTTCGGCTCGCTGCCCCTGCCGCACCGGCTGATCTACTGCCTGGTCGGGATCGTGCGCGCGACGCCGATCATCATGCTGTTCTGGAGCCTGCGCGCGCTGTTCCGCCTCTACGCCCGAGGCCGGGTGTTCTCGCCCGAGAACGGCCGGAGCTTCAGCCGGATCGGCGGCTGGCTGTGCGCCTACGCCCTCTCACCCTTCGTCTGCCACCTGTTCCTCAGCGCCACGGGCTACGAGATCGACAGGAACTGGGCTCACATGGCCAGCGTCCAGGCCCTGGTGCTGGGCCTGCTGGTCTTCGTGATCGGCCAGGTCATGCGGGTGGGACGCGAGATCGAGGAAGACCGCGAGGCGTTCGTCTGATGCCGATCATCCTGCGTCTCGACGTCATGCTGGCCAGGCGCAAGGTGCGCTCCAACGTCCTGGCCCGCGCCATCGGCATCACCGAGGCCAATCTCTCGCTGCTGAAGTCCGGCAAGGTGAAGGGCATGAAGTTCGAGACCCTGGAGGCGATCTGCGCCTACCTGCAGTGCCAGCCGGGCGACATCCTTGAATACGCGCCGGAAGCCACGCCCGAACGCGAGCAAGACGAGTTCAAGCGCGCCGGCTGACGGCGCTTCACCCCCGGAGACCCCCATGAGACTGTTTTCGACGCCCGCCGCGGCGATCGCGGCCGGCTGCCTGCTGCTTTGCGGCGGCGGAGCGGCGGCCCAGGCCCAGACCTCGACCCGCGCCACCCTGGACATCGACGGCGGGACGCTGGCCTACGAGACCTGCGGCGTTGGCCCCAAGGCGATCGTCCTACTGCACGACGGCATCCTGCACTCGGCGGCCTTCGACGACGTCTGGCCAATCCTCTGCCAGCGCTTCCGGGTCGTCCGCTACGATCGCCGGGGCTATGGCGCCTCGTCTCCCGCCCCGGCGGCCTATGCTCCGGCCAAGGACCTGGAAGCCCTGATGAAGGCGGTCGGACTGGAGCACGCCACCTTCGTCGGCTCGTCGTCGGGCAGCGGGATCGCCGTCGACTACGCCCTGGCCCATCCCGAGGCCGTCGATCGCCTGGTGCTGGTCGGTCCCTGGGTCAGCGGCTTCGACGTCTCGCTCGGCTTCATCGCCCGCAGCCTGAACCTGGTCGCCAAGGTGAAGATGGGCGACCTGGAGGGCGCGGTGAAGGACCCCTACATCCTGACCAAGACCGCCGACGCCGAGCGCGCCCGGGTGGTGGCCTGGCTGAAGGCCAATCCCGGCAATCTGGGCGCCGGCGCGCGCGAGCGGCCGTTGGCCGTCGCCAAGCCGCGCCTGGGCGAGATCCAGGCGCCGACGTTGGTCCTGGTCGGAGAGGTCGACATCAAGGACGTGCAGGAACAGGCCAAGGCGCTGGAGACCCTGATGCCGCACGCCCGCAGGATAGTCGTGCCCGCCAGCGGCCACCTGATGTACGTCGAGCGCCCCGCGACCTTCGCCGAGATCGTCCGCGCCTTCGTCGAAGAGCAGCCCTGACCGCTCTGCGCTACGGCGTCAGCCCTCGTGCGCCTTCAGCGCCGTCTTCAGTTCCTCGACCATCATCTCGCGCAGCCCCGGCGGCGAGACGATCTCCACCGCGTCGCCCCAGGTGAATAGATGCCAGGACAGCTCCAGCATGCCGCTGGCCCGGAAGGCCACGGTGACCGAGCCGTCCGGGTCCTGGGTCACGACCTGGTTGGGATGGAAGCGCCAGCGCAGGGCGTCCTCGGCCCGGCTGGGGCCGATGCGCAGGACCACGTCCTCGATCTGGCCGTGGTAGATGCCAAAGCTCTCGTCGGCGAAGGCCTGCAGCGAGAAGTCGGCCGGCGGCGGCGCCGGCTCGTCCAGCGCCGCCACGGCCTGCATGCGATCCAGGCGGAAGGTTCGGGGCCTGGGGTCCCGGCCTTCGGTCGCCACCAGATAGTTGCTGTGGCCGAACAGGATGCCCAGGGGCGTGACCTTGCGGGTCCGGCCTGGCGCACTGCCGCCCTCGTAGCGGAACGACAAGGCCTGAAGGCCCTTCACGGCCGTGCGGATGGCGCTCAACACCTGCTCGCTCTCGAACGGGCGGGGGCCGGGATGGACGGCTATGGTTTCGGCCTGGACGAGGGCCTCGACGTCCGGAGCCACCTTGCGCCGCGCCGCGCCGCGCAGGGCCGACAGCAGCTTGCGCTCCAGAGCGTAGAGGGCCGCCGCCCGCCCCTCGGCCCCGCCGGCGGCGTAGCTGTCGGCGGCGGTGCGTAGGGCCGCCAGTTCCTCGGCGGTCGGGGTCTGGAACAGACTATCCAGACCTGACGGGATGCGGAAGCGCTTGGTCGGGGGATCCTCGATCGCCTCCATCTGCGGGAAGGCGGCCCAGACCGCGTCGCGCATCCGCTCGGCCGTGCGCCGGCCCACGCCCATGGCGCGGGCCATCTCGTCCAAGGTCAGGCCTTCGGACGATCCGGCCAGCATCCGGGCTAGGTCCAGCAGTCGGGTCGCCTTGTCGTGTCGCATGGCCGAATTTTATACGACCGTTTTTGACGCAGCACACCTTCAAAAGCGAGACTCAAGAACCCGCCGCACAGAACACCCGATCTGGAGCCCAGCCCATGACCCGTCTTCTCGCCCAGGATTGGCACGTCGCCCCCGTCAGCGCCGCCATGATCTCGGCCGTGCTCGACTTCGCCGACATCCATCGCGATCTCGGCGGTGGGCGCACCCTGATGCGGCTGAGCCCCGAGCGGGTGCTACGGCCCGACATCATCCTGCTGCTGGGCCGCGACGCCGAGCGCGCCGCCGACATCAGCCTGGTGTGGAACGATCGCGAGGACCAGATCGTGCGGATCATCGATGACGCGGCCCTGCGCGCCTCGCGACAGGCCGCCTGGGAAGAGGCCTTCGACCTTTTCGAGGCCGACGACCGCGACGTGGCGCCGCAGCGGCTGTGCGCCTGACGTCTGTCGGCGGACATTTGGCCGCAGGCGGCGGCGGCCGGCCTTCGGCCCGTGAGTTGCGGCAACCCAAGACGGCGGCTGGCTCAGGCCGTTATTGCGTCAAATCGACACACAACCCCAACCCGAAGAATATAACGCTGCAGATTTTTCCCACCCCGGCAGTTCTTCTCAAGCATGAAGTTCCGGGTTCATCCATTTTAAACAGGCAGCCGACATCCTGATCACGAGCAAAATGCTCTCGACCATCAAAATGACGTCGGACACCTTGAATAGGAATACGTCGGATGCCGCTGAATAGCGTCAATACCAACTCGGGCGCGATGATCGCCCTGCAGAACCTGAACAGCACCAACAGCGAACTTCAGGTCACGCAACAACGCATCAATACCGGCAAGAAGATCAGCAGCGCCAAGGACAACGGTGCGATCTGGGCCACCGCCAAGGTGCAGTCCTCGACCGCCAGCTCGCTGAACGCGGTGAAGGACTCGCTGCAACGCGGCCAGTCGACCATCGACGTGGCCCTGGCCGCGGGCGACACGGTCACCGACCTGCTGGGCAAGATGAAGGAAAAGGCCCTGGCCGCTTCCGACACCTCGCTGAACACCGCTTCGTTCAACGCCCTGAAGTCGGACTTCGACAGCCTGCGCGACCAGATCACCAANGGCAAGATGAAGGAAAAGGCCCTGGCCGCTTCCGACACCTCGCTGAACACCGCTTCGTTCAACGCCCTGAAGTCGGACTTCGACAGCCTGCGCGACCAGATCACCAAAGCCGTCACCAACGCCAAGTTCAACGGCGTCTCGATCGCCGACGGCTCGACCACCAAGCTGGCCTTCCTGGCCAACTCGGACGGCACGCAGTTCACGGTCAACGCCAAGACCCTGTCGCTGGCCGGCCTGGGCCTGACGGCCACCTCGTCGTTCACGACGGCCGCCGCGGCCAAGACGATGATCGCCACGGTCTCGACCGCCATGGGCACGGCGACCAACAAGCTAGCCTCGCTGGGCACCAGCTCGACCGGCCTGGACACCCACCTGACCTTCGTCGGCAAGCTGCAGGACAGCCTCGACGCCGGCGTGGGCAATCTGGTCGACGCCGACCTGGCCAAGGAAAGCGCCAAGCTGCAATCGCTGCAGACCAAGCAGCAGCTGGGCGTGCAGGCGCTGTCGATCGCCAACCAGTCGACNCTGGTCGACGCCGACCTGGCCAAGGAAAGCGCCAAGCTGCAATCGCTGCAGACCAAGCAGCAGCTGGGCGTGCAGGCGCTGTCGATCGCCAACCAGTCGACCCAGTCTGTCCTCAGCCTGTTCCGCTAAGCGGTTCGGACTTCGAGTTCAGCATCTTGAGGGCGGGTCCATCGGACCCGCCCTTTTCTTTTGTCCGGTCCGGCAAGACTCGCCGCCCGAGCGACGCGCCGCAGCGACAGGGTGTTTTCAGGAACAGTCGGACCGCCGACAGAGTCGACGCAAAATCAAGAACCGACGGCAGGACTCTCGGTCAAATGAACTCGATTCAGGGTCACGACTTTCGCCGAATCGAAATGACTAACGAGGCATTATCCACCCCGCGAAATTAGCTGCGACACTTTTACTTTATCGAAAGCACGACCGTGGATGCTGGCGATGAGCAAAATGCTCCCGGCTGTCAAAATGACGTCGGACACCTTGAATGGGAAATCGCCGAAATGGCTCTGAACAGCATCAATACGAACTCGGGCGCGATGATCGCCCTGCAAAACCTGAACAGCACCAACGCCGAACTTCAGGTCACGCAGCAGCGCATCAACACCGGCAAGAAGGTCGGCAACGCCAAGGACAACGGCGCGATCTGGGCTATCGCCAAGACGCAGTCCTCGACCGCCAGCTCGATGAACGCCGTGAAGGACTCGCTCCAGCGCGGCCAATCGACCATCGACGTGGCCCTGGCCGCGGGCGACACGGTCACCGACTTGCTGGGCAAGATGAAGGAAAAGGCCCTGGCCGCTTCCGACACCTCGCTGAACACCGCTTCGTTCAACGCCCTGAAGTCGGACTTCGACAGCCTGCGCGGGCAAGATGAAGGAAAAGGCCCTGGCCGCTTCCGACACCTCGCTGAACACCGCTTCGTTCAACGCCCTGAAGTCGGACTTCGACAGCCTGCGCGACCAGATCACCAAGGCCGTCACCAACGCCAAGTTCAACGGCGTCTCGATCGCCGACGGTTCGACCACCAAGCTGGCCTTCCTGGCCAACTCGGACGGTTCGCAGTTCACCGTCAACGCCAAGACCCTGTCGCTGGCCGGCCTGGGTCTGACGGCGACGTCGTCGTTCACGACGGCCGCCGCGGCCAAGACGATGATCACCACCGTCAGCAACGCCCTGGGCACGGCGACCAACAAGCTGGCCTCGCTGGGCACCAGCTCGACCGGCCTGGACACCCACCTGACCTTCGTCGGCAAGCTGCAAGACAGCCTCGACGCGGGCGTGGGCAACCTGGTCGACGCCGACCTGGCCAAGGAAAGCGCCAAGCTGCAGTCGCTGCAAACCAAGCAGCAGTTGGGCATCCAGGCGCTGTCGATCGCGAACCAGTCTTCGTCGTCGATCCTCAGCCTGTTCCGCTAAGACCAGCGTACCGAGTAGCGTAAGAAAGGGCGGGTCCTAGGACCCGCCCTTTTTCTATCGGGAAACGGCGCCCGCCAGCGCCTTGCCCATCCGCACCAGCGGCACCTCGACCCCGCGGGACGTCGGCGCGGTAAACCGCTCGATCTCCCGATAGCCGCAGGCGCGGTACAGGGGCTCGCCGGCGAGCGTTCCGGCCAGTTCGCAGCGGACGAACCCCTCCCCGGCCGCCGCGGCCTCGCAGGCCTCCAGGATCAGCCGGCCCACGCCTTTGCGGACATGGTCGGGATGGGTGTACATCGCCCGCACCCGAGCCGCATCGCGCGCCGGGTCCAGCAGGGCCGCGTCGCGTCCCGTCGAATGATCGCCGCCAAACAGCGTGGCCCGCCGGCTCCAGCCGCCGCAACCGGCAAGCGCTCCGTCGTCCTCGACCACGAAATAGGTCCCGTCTGCGACCAGCTGGCTGTCCAGCCCCATGATGTCGAACGAGGCCGCCACCGCGTCCGGCGTCAGGAAGGGCCTGAGCAGTTCGCCGATGGACGCGTTCATCAACGTGCGCAGCTCCGGCAGGTCCTCGGGAACGGCGAGGCGGAGGGTCAGGCTCACGGGCGTCTCCGTCTGAATCGGACCGAGTCTGACGGCCCGCGAAGCCCGCGCCAAGGCGGTTCGGCCGACACGGCGACGGTTTTCAGCTCTGCCTGAAAAAAATTCTATGACAACGTTGTCACGAAAGCAATCTTCCGCTATAGAGGTTTCAGCCCTTCTGGGCGTTTCCTCCTATGCGACTTCGGCCGTCTTCTCTCCTGTGGAAGGCGGCCTTTCTTTTGCCTGTCGCCTGGCCCGAAGCTCAGAGCCGGCGGCCAATCCGAGCCAGGCTACCGACCGCCCCGGCGGCGAACAGGCCGCTGCGCCAGGCGCTCTCGCGGTCCGGCGCCTCGCCGCTGGCGGCGACCCTGGCGTCGAAATCCATCACCTGCCAAGTCCAGGCGTCGTTGCCCGCGTGGATGACCACGGCGTAGTCGTTCATCTGCACCTGGGCGAAAGGCATCGGTCGGCTCCCTGTTCCGTCGGAGCAGACTAGGGGCGCGCCGTCCTGTGATCGTGGCGCGGGTTTCCACGGACGGGAGAGACGGCATGGAGTTTCCGTGCAGGCCTCAGGCCGTGACGATCCGCCCGTCCTCCACCCGCACCGGCCAGGGCGACAGCCGCGCCCCGACGCAAGGCCCGCCGACGCAGACGCCTGTCTCCGGCTGGAACAGCGCCCCGTGCCAGGAGCAGGCGATCAGTTGGCCGTCGTCGGTCAGGTAGCGGTCCAGCACCTGGGCCAGCGGCAGGCCGGCGTGCGGGCAGCGGTCGACATAGCCGAACGCCGCCTCGCCCCGGCGCACCACGAAGCCGTGAAAGCGCTTGTCGCCGATCTGCAGCACATAGTTTCGCGCCCCCGGATCGGCGATCTGGTCGAGCGGACCCAGGGTCACGCCGGCCGGCGTGACCCAGACCCGCCCGACGGACTCGGCTTCGGGCGCGGCCCCTTGGCTCAAATGCGCTCGACCGTCTGCTCGATGGCGCCGAAGATCGAGTGTCCCTTGGCGTCGCGCATCTCGATGCGGATCGTGTCGTCGCCCATCAGGAACGGCGTCTTGGGCGCGCCGCCCAGGATGGTCTCGACCGTGCGCAGTTCGGCCAGGCACGAATAGCCCACGCCGCCCTCGGCGATCGGCTTGCCGGGCCCGCCATCGGGGCCGCGGTTGCTGACGGTGCCCGACCCGACGATGGTGCCGGCCGCCAGGGCGCGGGTCTTGGCGGCGTGGGCCACCAGGGTCCCGAAATCGAAGGTCATGTCGACCCCGGCGTCGGCCTTGCCGAAGTCCTCGCCGTTCAGGGTGACCAGCAGCTCGCCGTGCAGCTTCCCGTCCTTCCAGGCGTCGCCCAGCAGGGCCGGCGTCACCGCCACCGGCGAGAAGGCGCTGGCCGGCTTGGACTGGACGAAGCCGAAGCCCTTGGCCAGTTCGTCCGGGATCAGGTTGCGCAGGGAAACGTCGTTGACCAGCATGACCAGGCTGATGGCTTCCAGGGCTTCCTCGCGGGTCGCCCCCAGCGGCACGTCGCCGACGATCACCGCCACCTCGCCCTCCAGGTCGCAGCCCCAGGCGGAGTTGGCCAGGGGGATGGTGTCGCGCGGCCCCAGGAAGCCGTCCGAGGCGCCCTGGTACATCAGCGGATCGGTCCAGAAGCTCTCCGGCATCTCCGCCCCGCGGGCCTGCCGCACCAGCTGCACGTGGTTCACATAGGCGCTGCCGTCGATCCACTGGTAGGCTCGGGGCAAGGGGCTGGCGGCCTCGTGCTCGTGGAAGCGCTCCTGGGGCACGCCGCCATGCTCGAGGCTTTCGGCCAGGGCCTTCAGCATCGGCTGGCAGCGCTCCCAGTCGTCGAGGGCGGCTTGCAGGGTCGGCGCGATCGTTCCGGCGTCGGTGAACCAGGCCAGGTCGTTGGAGACCACCACCAGCCGGCCGTCGCGGCCGCCCTTCAGGGACGCAAGCTTCATGGGCGCTTCCTCTTTGCTTCGTTGTTGGGCCGACCGGCGTCCTAGGGCAGCTTGGCCTTCGGAAAGCCGGTCCAGCAGGCGTCATAGTCGGCCTGAAGCGCGGAAGTCTCCAGCGCGAACTTCGTCGGCCGGATCACCCAGCGGCTTTCGAACATGAAGGCCAGGGTCCCGTCGATCTTGTGCGGCGCAAGCTCGGCCTGCGTCGCGCCCGTGTGGCTGGCGACGTCGGGCCCGTGGTCGCTCATCATGTTGTGCAGGCTGGCCCCGCCCGGCGAGAAACCGCCGGCCTTGGCGTCGTAGGCGCCGGTGACCAGCCCCATGAACTCGCTCATCACGTTGCGATGGAACCAGGGCGGGCGGAAGGTGTGTTCGGCCACCATCCAGCGCGGCGGGAAGATCACGAAGTCGACATTGGCCGTGCCCGGAATCTCGCTGGGCGCGGTCAGCACGGTGAAGATCGACGGGTCCGGGTGGTCGAAGCTGACCGTGTTGATCGTGTTGAACCGCGCCAGGTCGTACTTGTAGGGCGCGAGATTCCCGTGCCAGGCCACCACGTCCAGCGGGCTGTGGTCCCAGGTTCCCAGCCACAGGCCGCCCTGGAACTTCTGGATCACCTCGGTTGGGCGCTCCAGGTCCTCGAAGGCGGCGACGGGGGTCAGGAAGTCGCGGCTGTTGGCCAGGCCGTTCGAGCCGATCGGCCCCAGCTCCGGCAGGCGGAAGGCCGCGCCGTAGGTCTCGCAGACATAGCCCCGCGCCGGACCGTCCAGCTCGACGCGGAACCGCACGCCCCGGGGAATGACCACGATCTCGCCCGGCGCGACGTCGATGCGGCCGAACTCGGTGACGAAGCGCAGGGCCCCTTGCTGGGGCACGACCAGCAACTCGCCATCGGCGTTCTGGAACACCCGGTCGATCATCGAGCGGTTGGCCAGGTAGAGGTGCGCGGCCATGCCGATCTGGGTCGCCACGTCGCCGTTGCCGCCGATCGTCACCAGGCCGTCGACGAAATCGACCGGTTCGGCCGGAACGTCCATCGGGTCCCAGCGCAGGCGGTTGGGCGTCGGCGCGGCGGCGTCGAACGGGCTGCTCTTCAGCCGGTCCTGGACATAGGGCGCGTAAGGCCCGTGGCCGGCGCTGGGCCGCAGGCGATAAAGCCAGCTCCTGCGGTTCTCGTGGCGTGGCGCGGTGAAGGCCGTGCCCGACAGCTGCTCGGCATAGAGGCCGAACGGCGGCTTCTGCGGCGAGTTCTGGCCGACCGGCAGCGCGCCGGGAACCGCCTCGCTGGAGAGGTGATTGCCGAATCCGGATTGGTATTGGAGCGCGTCGGTCATGCGGACCTCAAAAACTGCCTTACCACCGCTCATCTCCGTGCAATAAAACTACGGCCGAGCACAGCACGTTTCAGTCGAAACTACCCGCCACATCGGAGGCCATCTGTCGCGCGTCGTTGATATTGTTCTGCATGAACCGTATCGCCGCCTCCGCCCGCTCGATCAACTCGGCTTCCTCTTGCGAATAGGTCCGCCCAGCCGGCGTGGTCCAGGTGCGATGGTTGGCGACAAGCGTCTCATAGTGCCCGAACGCGGTGGCGATCTTGCGATAGACTTCATGGATCTCCGCCAAGGTCTCGGCGCGATCCGGCCGCCACTTCGAACTGATCTGATGCAGTACGGCCCACTCCGCGTCGGCAATCTCCATGCCGGTCGCCATGCAGCGCCACAGGTTCTGCAAGGTGTTGTCGACGAAGGTTATCCTGCGGCTCTCCGGCCCCAGCAGCAGCCGCCGGCCGGATATCTGCTCGAGCAGGCCTGGATCCAGCCCCGTGCGATCCACCACCTCTTGAACGAGCGCCGGGAGCGAGGTCGCCAAGCTATGGAAGTTGGACCTGTGCACGGAGAAATCGTCCGCATCGAACCGATGCAAGACCACCGCCTTCGAGAGATAGAAGGTTGGCTGCCCGTAAAACACTTCCAGGTAATAGGGCAGCTGCGCATAGCGACAGAGCGAACCTAGATATGACTCGACATCAAAGGCTTTAGCCAGCTCGGTGTCATAGACCTGGGACGTGAAAAAGCTAAGTTGGTCGAATCCAAATACCTTCAGAAAATCAACAAAGGTATCGAACCGCATATCAGGCAGGTTGTGTCGAGTCGCCGTCAGGCATTTGCTGAGGCTGATGTCCCAGACCTGCCGGTTGATGGTCAGGAAACTGGGCTGATCGTTCTCCAGGACCTCCAGGACGGCTTTCAGTCCTCCCGGGGCCAGGACGTCATCATCCCCGAACACCCACGTCCATCGGCCTCTCGCGCGATGAGGCGCTATGGCGACCTGGTACATGCCGCCGTAGTTTTCGGCGTGTATGTAGTAATTGACCGATGGGTAGGTCTCGCTCAGCCGCTGCAAGGCCGCGTGGGTTTCCGGACCCGACGCGTTGTCCGAGATGATGATCTCCACCTTGCCGGCAAGTTCGCCGTCGATCTGGTCCGCCACGCTGGAGACCGCCAGGGTCAATTCCGCCGGGCGCTTCCAGGTCGGAAAAACCACGGTCAGGACAGGGATCTGATCGAGAGGCCGAACCAATGTTCCAGCAAGGGGGCGGTCGTATCGGGACATAAAACCTTCTCGGACAAGGGGCTGCTCCACCCAACGCACGGGGTGGAGAGGCTCAGCACCATTTCTGACGGACTTTGTCCCTTAGAATGATGGGGATTCGGGCCCCGTAACATGGCCTTTGACGATCGTTGTCCATCTTGCCGCGAACGCCGGGATGGGGGGAGGAAAGTTAGCGCCCTCCCCCACCGAACCGAAAGCCTTCAAGCCTCGACCGTGATCACGCCGCGGCGGATCTGGTCCAGTTCGATGCTCTCGAACAGGGCCTGGAAGTTGCCGTTGCCGAAGCCCTGGTTGCCCTTGCGCTGGATGATCTCGAAGAAGATCGGGCCAAACAGGTTCTCGGTGAAGATCTGCAGCAGCAGGCCTTCCTCGCCGACCTTGCCGTCCAGCAGGATGCGGTTCTTCCTCAGGCGTTCCAGGTCCTCGCCGTGGCCGGGCACGCGCTTGTCGACCAGCTCGTAATAGGTCTCGATGGTGTCCTGCAGCCGCACGCCCCGGGCCCGCAGGCGCTCGACCGTGTCGTAGATGTCGTCGGTGGTCAGGGCCAGGTGCTGGATGCCCTCGCCGTTGTACTGGCGGATGAACTCCTCGATCTGGCTCTGGTCGTCCTGACTCTCGTTGAGCGGGATGCGGATGGCCTTGTCGGGAGCGATCATCGCCTGGCTGAACAGGCCCGTGGCCTGGCCCTTGATGTCGAAATACTTCTGCTCCTCGAAGCCGAAGACGTCGCGATAGAAGGTCGACCAGGTGCGCATCTGGCCGCGCTTGACGTTGTGGGTCAGGTGGTCGAGCAGGTCGAGACCGACCGAGTTGGCCGCCTCGGCCTCGGCCGCGCCGGGGACCGGCGTCCAGCTGGAAAACACCGCGTCCGGACCGGCCACCAGGTACAGCATCGAGCCGCCGATGCCTTCCAGCACCCGCGCGCCGTCGCCCAGCACGGTCAGGCTCGCGTCGGCCGCCACGGCGCCGCGCTTCAGGGCCTCGGCATAGGCCTGGTCGACGTCGGCGACGGTGAAGGCCATGCCATTGGCCGAGGGGCCGTGGGCGGCGCGGAACTCGGCGACCTGGCCGGTCGGCTCGTCATTGACCAGCAGGTTGATGCGGCCCTGCTTGTAGCGGGTCACGGCCTTGGTCGGATGGGTCGAGGCGGGCACAAAGCCCATCTGCTCGAACAGCGCCTTCATGGCGGCGGGTTCGGGGCTGGTGAACTCGACGAAGGCGAAGCCGTCGAGGCCCAGGGGGTTTTCGGTCGTGATCGTCATGGGATGGCTCCAGCGAAGCGATCGTGATGGAAAGGTGGTGCGCCCTCGTCCTTCGACAAGCTCAGGACGAGGGCGAATGTGGCGACGGCGCGATCTCCGTCACACGGCCAGGGCCGCCGGCAGGGCGGCGATCAGGCGGTCGTTGTCGGCGGGACGGCCGATGGTGATCCGCACCCAGCCGCCGGGCACGGGCGTGGGACGGATGATCAGCCCTTCGCGCAGCAAACGCGCGGCGGTGGCTTCGGCGCCGGCCGGGCTGCGCAGGAAGACGAAGTTGCCGGCGCTGTCGGTGCGTTGGACGCCCAGGGCGTCCAGCGCCGCCTCGACGCGGCCGCGCTCGGCGATGGTCAGGGCCACAGTGCGCTCCAGGTGCTCGACGTCGTCCCAGGCGGCCAGGGCGGCGGCCTGGCTGACGGCGGTGACGTTGAACGGCGGGCGGATGCGGTCCAGGTAGCCGACCAGTTCGGCCGACGAGCAGATTCCGTAGCCCACTCGCAGGCCGGCCAGGCCATAGGCCTTGGAGAAGGTCCGCGCCGCGACCCAGGTTCCGCCCCAGGCTTTCAGCAGGGCCAGGGTGTCGAAGGCCTCGTGGTACTCTCGATAGGCCTCGTCGATGAAGACCACGGTCGAGCGCGGGGTGACGGCCAGGATCTCGGCCAGGTCGACGCCGCTGGTCGCATTGCCGGTCGGGTTGTTGGGCGTGCACAGCACCAGCAGCTTGGGCCCCTTGGCCGCCTCCAGCTTGAACGCCTCGACGTCGAGGTCGAAGCTTTGGAGACGCGGCACGTCGATCAGGCTGGCCTCGGCGCAGCGGCCGAAGATCTCGTAGGCCGGAAAGGTCGGCGAGGACAGCAGGATGCTGTCGCCAGGATGCAGCACCGCGCGGAACAGGTAGTCGATCAGGGCCTCGGAGCCCGGGGTCATGACGATCCGGGCCGGATCCACCGCCAGCCGCGCGCCGATCGCGGCGCGCAGGGTCTCGCAATAGGGGTCGGGATAGATCTCGGGGCTGGCTAGGGCCTCTTGCACCGCCGCCGCGACCTTGGGGCTGGCGCCCAGCAGGTTCTCGTTGCTGGCCAGCTTGGACAGGTCGGCGCGTCCGGCCAGGCGTCCCGCCTCCGCCAGGGTCATGCCGGCCTTGTAGGCGCCCACGCCCTCCAGCGCCGGACGCACCGGCGAGACCAGGGCGGGCGACAGGGACTTTTGATCGACAACCAGCATGCGCCGCGCTCCGGAAAAGGGTACGGCGGCAGGATAGGGCCTTGATCGCGGCGAGTTGTGGCGATGATGACCATGAACCATCTACAGCTGGTCATATTATGCCATTTATTCCCCACAAATCGCCTTCCTGAGACCGGTATCCATCGGTTGGCGTCCCGGACCTGGCGAAACGAAGATCCGGGACCGCCGGAAGGGCCGAGTTCACGCGTCGGTCCCGGATCGGCGCGCTGCGCGCTTGTCCGGGATGACAGCGTAGGGACGCACGAGGGCGCCCTTCCGCCGGTTTGAGCCGGCGGGGTCGGGAGGCGGCGGAGCGCTCCGGGCCATGCCCGGAATAGAGTTTGTAGGAACACCGTTTCGGCCTGGGCCGGAGCGCTCCGCGCGGCCGGTGGACGAGAGCCTTCGGATCGCGGATTTTTAACCCGCTCCGATGGAGGCCCCCGGCGGGCGGAAGGTCGGCAAACCCTCCGGACCGCGCGGGCGATTTCAGCCCGCGCCTGGTGCGTTTCGCCGTCCGGCCTTGAGGGGGAGTTCCCGCCGTCCGGTCCGGCCCGCCCGAAACCCCATCCGAGGCCCCCACGTTCCGCCGACCGACCCGAAGGGCCCTTCGACACCGGCCGACGGACGCTTCCCGCTCGACCGCCCCGCACCGCCCGTCAGGTCGCCAGCTGGACGGCCTCCCCAGCGGTGGGGCAGCTCTGATTATGGGGGCGGTCTGGAGGGTGGGGATAGGTTTGGGTCGAGAAAGTTCAGGCCGTTGAAATCTCTTAACTTAATTCCCTATCCGCCGAGTGGATAGCGCCCCGAACGCCCTTCCCTCCCCTTCATGCGGAGGGTGGCCCTGGCAGCGCCAGGGTCGGGTGGGGCTCGCTGACTCAGCTGTCAAAGCCCCGTCCAACACCCTGCACCGATCCCCCACCCGACCCGCTAAGCGGGCCCCCCCTCCCCGCAGGGGGAGGCAAAGCGGCATTTGCCGCCCTCGCCCCTGACGTCATCCACCAAGGCTTTAAGGCGTGGCCCATCCGACGAGCGGATGAGTTCCAAAAAGCTGACGTTTCGATAGTCCGAGAAGGGTGGTGAGCAGCCGTTTTAGATTAGGCGAGGTTTCAACATCTCGACAAGGGCGAGCGCCTCGTCGCGCTCGTACTCCGTTATGTAGATGGAGCCTTCTGCAATCGCGAGTGCCCGTACAGCTAACTGAATATCTTTCCGAACACCTAAGCCGTCGAGATAACATTTCGCCAAATCAAGCTGGGCGCTCCCATCGCCATTCCTGGCTGCCCTCTGATACCAACGGAACATCTCACGATACCGCCCCACCTCGTGGTAGAGGATCGCTATATTTTGAGCCGCCACCACCGAACCATTTCGACGCCAGGCACGCTGATAGAGTGCCATCGCGAGGTCCTTATCGACCTCAACTCCGACGCCCACGTCGTATAAGTAGGCCAATCGCGTAAGGCATTCAGGCGACCCGAGCGCCGCACCACGTTCGAACGAGCGTAGCGCCAAGCCAAAGTCGCCGGCTTCCTCAGCGGCGTCGCCAATCCGAAACAAAGCGTCGGTATCCACCATGAAGTGCGTTCTGCCATGGCCGCGGCGCTGGGCCAAACGTCCGCTAAGGGGCGAGGCTGTGTAAAAACCCTCTAACCGCTGCGCCCCTGCGAGAGAGCATGAGCGTGGCGCGAGGCCGGCGTCAGGCCTGGATCGCCTTCATCAGCGGTC